>CALDKP010000350.1 GCA_937898535.1 uncultured Sphingomonadales bacterium
AATCTTCCAAGTCTTGGCGAGGATTTAGGGTCGCCGCACGCGCTGCGTTCGTCATCAACAGCCGCGCCCCGCTGTCAGCCATGATATGGGCCAGTTGAGGCGCTTTCAGCAGCGGATTGACGGGCACATGCACGAAGCCCGCACGCACGGCGGCAAAAGGCATCAGGCACGCGATTTCGCCTTTACCTAACCATGTCGCCACACGATCACCCGAATGCAGGTCGGTTGCCGCAAGCCAGCCAGCCAGACGACCGATACGGAGATTTAACTCCTGATAACTATATGTTCGATCACGAATCGCCAACGCGCTCGCCAACGGTTGCCCAAACAGGGGCAAGTGGTCGAGCGGGAATAACGGCAAATCGTGCGTCATATGGGCAATATCGCTTGGAGTGAAAGTTTATGTCAGGGGTCAGCTATTTGCCGTTAAAAGGTGAATATCACGATAATTTTCTGACGGCCCAGCTGGCAGCCGGAGGACGGCTTGACCGCAAATTTCAAAAGAGCCTGTTCGACCGGCTTGATTGGCTCGAGCAGCTTCATCGGCTCGCGCTGCGCGACAAGCCCCCATTATTGTTACGCGCACAACAGGGCGAGGCGGACGCGTGGATGCCGCTGATGCAGCAAGGCAACGGACATCATGTCGCTCTTGCCAACTGGTACAATTTCAGCTGGCGACCGATTTTTGGTGGCGCCTATGACGAAATGACCCGCATGGCACTGCTCCGCCAGTTTGCGCATAGCGCAAAGGATCGCGCGCGCAGACTGACATTAGCACCCGTTCCCGACGAAGACAGGTCGGCAAGCCAGCTTGTCACAGCCTTTGCATCATGTGGCTGGGTCGTCGAAATATCCCCCTGCGATGAAAATCACTATCTACGCGTGAATGGCCGGACGTTTGACGAATATTGGGCGGCACGTCCCAGTCCGCTAAAAAATACCGTCAAGCGCAAGGGCACAAAAGGCGTTGTTTCAATTCGCATTGAACAGGCATTTGATGAAACCGCTTGGCGCGATTATGAACGCATTTACGCCCGGAGCTGGAAGCCATCGGAAGGCAGTCCGGAATTTCTGACGGAACTTGCTCGGCAAGAGGGTGCGGCAGGCAATTTGCGGCTTGGATTGGCATATATCGATGGCCAGCCTGTTGCCGCGCAGTTCTGGACGGTTGAAAACAAAATCGCGCTCATTCACAAATTGGCACATGACGAACGGCACTTGGCGTCATCGCCTGGTACGTTATTGTCCGCGGCGTTGTTTCAGCATGTCATTGATATCGATAAAGTTACTGAAATTGATTTCGGCAATGGCAGCGATGCATATAAGCGCGCGTGGATGGAAGATATGCGTCCCCGGTTTCGAATTGACCTGCTGTTGCCAAACCATATCGCAAATTGGCCCATGATTGCGCGCCACCACTTACGGCAAATGCGTGGTAAAGCTGCTTAACCAGAAAGAACACAATGTCACAGGACGTAGAAACCATAATCCGCGCGCTTCTATCCGATGTGCTTGGGCTATCATCGGAAAAGGTCTCGGCTTTGCACAATGACAGCCAATTATTCGGTGCGATTCCCGAACTCGACTCATTGGCGGTCGGTGGTTTGCTGACCGAAGTTGAGGATAGGCTGGATATCACCATCGACGACGATGAAGTCGACGGCGAGCTGTTCGCGACATTTGGCAATCTGGTTCGCTTTGCAGAAACGAAAGTCGCCGAGTGAGGCCACAGCCGGTCCATCTGCATTACAGCACGGCTGACCAAAGCGAATATTGCCTTCGCTTTGGTCCAGTTGATGCCGACCGCATAATTTTAATCGTTCCGCCCCTGTTTGACGAAATGAACCGCACACGGCGCATGATGGTGGAGATGATGCGCGAATTGGCAACACGCGATGTGGCATCACTGCTGCCTGATTTACCCGGATGCAATGAGAGCACCGCCGCGCTTTCAATCCAGTCGATAGAAAGCTGGCGGCGGGCCGTGTCTGATGTGGCCGCGCAATTGGCGGCAACGCATGTGGTTGCAATCCGCGGCGGAGGCTTGCTTGACGATGCCGCGGCTCTTCCCATTTGGCGATTGGCGCCGGTGAAGGGTGCTTCCCTTTTGAAAACGCTCCTGCGCGCGCGGATTGCCGCCGATAAAGAGGCCGGCATCACGACCACTGCCGCGCAACTCATCATCGCGGGGCAGCATGATGGACTCAATCTTGCGGGCCATGCGATTGGTCCAGAGATGCTCATGGATCTCGAAAAGGCACATCCGGTCGCATCCGACGAAATAACAGAAGCGACCCTCACCGACGTGGCCGGTACAGCATTGTGGTTGCGGTCAGAGCCCGGAGAAAGTCCGCAAATGTCAGCTGCGCTGGCCGCACACATTGACCGGTGGAGCGCAATGTGCGGACGATAGTCAACTTTCCATGTGGCACTGATAGCCTTAGCGGCGCGTTTGACGCCGCCGACGGCACAACTGGCCTGCTCATCCTAAGCGGCGGGAATGAAATCCGCAGCGGAGCTTATGCAGGGCAAGCTGCTATCGCGCAGTATTTTCAGGCGCTTGGTTATCCCGTGTTCCGCTTTGACCGGTGCGGTATAGGCGACAGCGAAGGGCACAACAGAGGTTTCGAGCATAGCGCCGACGACATTGCGGCGGCTTTGGAAGCCTTTCGCGCGTTGGCCCCCCAATTGCGCAACATTGTCGGATTTGGAAACTGCGACGCCGCGACCGCTTTAACGCTTTTCCCAGATCGCGATGCGTTCAGTGCGCTGATTTTGACCAATCCGTGGACCATCGATGCAGTACCCGGCACGGCACAAGCAGCAGCCCCCAATGCAGCCGCCATTCGCGCGCGTTATTGGGCAAGGTTGAAAAGCCCGCGCAGCATCATCGATCTTTTGACGGGCAAAATTGACATCAAAAAACTTGCGTCGGGTCTGGCCAAAGCAAAAGCGCGCGAACCGGCATCTGACTTAGCGACACGCATCGCTGCAGGCTTTGTGGACCGCGACGAACCCGTTGCACTGCTGCTTGCGGAACGCGATACGACTGCGCTCGCTTTTCGTGCGGCGTGGCGATCCCAGACGTTTCAGGCGGTGCGGGCCAAAGACAACATATCGTTGTCGACCTATGACACCGCGTCGCACAGCTTTGCCGACCCTGCCGCGCGCACATGGCTATACGGACAAGTCGAGAAAAGTCTTAGACGGCAGAGCGGATTATAAAAAACCGCCTTATGCGGCCGCGGAAAGATGCTGAAGCCGGGCACGGTCTTGAATGGCCACCGTCCGGCGGTCTGGCAAGTTGATGACACCGTCGGCTTTTAACAGCGATAATTGCCGGCTGACCGTTTCAATGGTTAGGCCAAGAACATCGCCCATCTGTTGACGATCAAGGGGTAATTCAAACGCATCCAAAGCGCTTTTGTCGGCCAAACAGCCCGTTTCGCCAAGTCGCGCAGACATTTCCAGCAGCAGAGACGCAATGCGTTCCGTTGCGGTCTTCTTCCCCAGCAGCAACATCCATTCATGGGCGCGATCAAGTTCAGTCAACGTCCGGCGCAGCAGCTTATGCTCCAGTTCCGGATGCTGCCGCGCAAAGCTATCGAACGTCGACCGGGAAAATATGCATAATTCGGCATCGGTGAGCGCAGTGACGCTGTAGGGGCTTTGCTGACCAAAGGGGCGGCCGATAAAATCAGAGGCAAAGACAAGGCCGACAATCTGTTCGCGCCCATCCGAAATGCTCATGGATACTTTCAGGACGCCTTCAATGACATTGGCGACGACAACCGAATCATCGCCCTCCCAAACAACCGTCTGTCCCTTTGTCACACGTTGCTTTCGGCCAAGCTGGCCCAACGCATCAAGTTCATCGGGTTCGAGGCCGGCGCAAATTGCACGGTTACGCACAACGCATTGGGAGCAATCCTTCATAACCCAAGCTTAGCCCTCGCACGGGCGGCGGGCAACAGCTCATGATAGCCGTAACGGCTATTGTCTGGCCAATCGTGTAAGTGGGAGGATGGTAGCGAAGGAGGGACTTGAACCCCCGACCTATGGATTATGATTCCACCGCTCTAACCAGCTGAGCTACTTCGCCATCCAAGCGTGAATCCCGGCGTTTGCGGGGAAGCACGCGGCGCTATAAGCGTGGGGGGTGCATGGGTCAAGGGCTGCGAAACGTTATTCAGCCCCGAAATGCCCATCTGCCGATTTGCTCCCATGGACCGCCCCGATAATAATAAGCTGCAAGGCCGTTTATGGCCAAGGGCCGCGGCTGGAAATTGCTGGAAAGCGTATCGTGGAGCGCTTTCGCGATGGCGGGCTCGACCTTGTTCTGAACGGTGATGTGCAGCCGTGGACGCGCTTGGTCCTGTGGAATGAGCAACCCGCGAAACCCTTCGGCCAATGCATCGCGAATCGAGAGGAGTTCGGGGCTTTCGACCCGATAGGCAACCCCGCCGCCCAGATTCATAAGTTCGCTTAAACGGGCCTTCGGAGCAGGACATTCAGCCGCAAGAGCCGCCAAGCGGGCTTTGACCTCGGCAATATGGCTCGGGGGCAAATGGTGGAACAGCGTGATATGCGCATCGACCATGTTGCGGTCGGCAGGATAATGCGCACGCCGCAAGCCATTGGCCCACGCCTGATCCGCTTTGCCCATTTCGGCGGTGATGATGATGGGTGCGGTCATGGACTGGCTTTAACGGTGCGGGCGTTCCACCGCTACCACACAGTTTGGAATTGGCCTGCCCGCGCTTTGTGATTGATACATTCGTCACCCTGAACTTGTTTCAGGGTCTTAATTCATTCGACAGCGCGGTAAAAAGTAAGATCCTGAAACAAGTTCAGGATGACGAATTGTGTTGGCGAAAGGAAAATGGCACAAAAAAGCCGCCCGGTCTTGCGACGGGGCGGCTTTTTGTTTTTTTAGGTGCGAAAGCTTACGCTTCGTCAGCCTCGGCCGACAAACCACCGGCAGCTTCAGCAGCAGCCTTGGCAGCAGCTTGCTCTTCGCGGCGCTTTGCGTTTGCAGCGGCTTCAGCTGCATCCGCAGCGTCGGCAGCAACTTCAGCTTCAACCTGTGCTTCAATCGCTTCAGCAGCGATCTCGGCCTGTTCTGCTTCGAACATCTGGTCGAGAACGTTGACGCCGTCCTTCTGCAACTCAGCTTCGTCATCCGAACGGGCCACATTGACCTGAACAGTAACCGAAACTTCGGGGTGCAGAACAACCTTAACGTCAAATACGCCAAGCGTTTTGATTGGGCGTTCGAGAACGATCATCGACTTGGCAACCTTGGCGTCCTGGGCGACCAGACCGTCAACGATGTCCTTAACCGAAACCGAACCATAAAGCTGGCCAGTTTGCGAAGCCGCACGGATCAGAACGATCTGCTTGCCTTCGACGCCGCCAGAAGCCTTTTGCGCTTCTTCACGACGGGTTGCGTTGTCGCTTTCAATTTTCGCGCGGTTGGCTTCGAAAACCTTGCGGTTTGCGTCGTTCGCACGGAGCGCTTTTTTGTTTGGCAACAGGAAGTTACGGGCATAGCCGTCCTTCACAGTGACAACGTCACCGATTGCACCAAGCTTTTCAACGCGTTCGAGAAGTATGATATCCATGTTTCGGCTCCTTACTTCACGATGTACGGCAGAAGGCCGATGTGACGGGCGCGCTTGATAGCTTGGCCCAGCTCACGCTGCTTCTTTGCCGAAACGGCGGTGATGCGTGATGGGACAATCTTGCCACGCTCTGAAATGTAACCCTGAAGCAGGCGTACATCTTTATAATCAATTTTCGGCGCGTCTTTACCCTGAAATGGGCAGGACTTGCGGCGACGGAAAAACGGACGTGCCATAATTTAAGCCTCCTGCTCTGCACGGGGTGCGCGATCGGGACGGTCGCCACGATCTGGACGTGGGGCACCGCGATCACGGTCGCCGCCACCGAATCCACCGCGCTCGCTGCGCTCTGGACGGTCGCTCTTGCGCATCATGACCGATGGGCCTTTTTCATGCTCGTCAACGCGGACAGTCATGTAACGAATGATGTCTTCGTTCATACGTGTCTGACGCTCGAGCTCGGCGATGGTGTCGCCATTAGCTTCGATGTCGAGCATTACGAAATGCGCTTTGCGGTTTTTCTGAATCTTGTAAGTCAGTGTGCGAAGACCCCAAGTTTCAGTCTTTACGACCTTACCTTTATTGTCTTCCACAATCTTGGTGGCAACTTCTGCCAGCGCATCAACCTGGGCCTGTGAAAGGTCCTGACGCGCCAAAAATACATGCTCGTACATTGGCATGGGCGTTTCCTTGTTCCTACCGATCGCTGACGCAGCACCATGCATACGCCCCTCCGGCTTTCTTCGTTTTCACGTGGGTTACCCCAAGCGAAGTGGCGCGCTTAGGTGGGATTTGCGGGAAAAGCAAGCGATTCGCCGGAATGGCGCAACGTCGAGCTATCGCTAGGCGCCAAGCCGCGCCAAAATATCTGCCGCAAACGCGCTTAACGTATCATCCCGCGCGCCCATGATGACGATACGGTCGCCGGGTTGCGCAAGATCGACCATGCGGTTGCCGCAATCTTCGCGCGACGGGATATATTCGGCGTTTTGTCCGGCGGCAGTGACTGCGTCGGTGATGCTTTGGCTGCCGACGCTTTTGTCGACAGTGCCGCCGAAATAGACAGGGTCGCACAGGATGATGTGATCGTCCTCGCCAAGCATGTCGGCAAAAACGCCGGCCAATTCAGCGCCCATCACGCGTATTGGGCCGTAGCCATGCGGTTGAAAGAAGGCGATGATCCGGCCCGGGAAGGCTTTGAGTGTCGCAAGCGTTGCGGCGATCTTGTCGGGGTTGTGGCCGAAATCGTCGATGACGGTGATGTTGTTTGCTGTACCAACAATGTCGAAGCGGCGGGCAAGGCCATTGAAGCGCTCTATCGCACGAACGGCCTGCGCAATGGTCACGCCGAGCGCAGTCGCGGCGGCGATGGCGGCAAGTGCATTGGCGATATTGTGGCGACCGGGGACGATGAGCGCGACGTCATGGGTATCGCCCATTGCATGGAGCGTGAAACGGCTGCCCAGCGGCAGGTCCACGATATCGGTCGCGCGGAAATCAGCCTGCGCTGAAAAGCCGAAGCTGATCGCCCCTGCCAGCGCCAAGGGTTCAATGAGCGCCGCAGTCTCTGCGTCGTCGGCGTTCCACACGCATGTATTTGCTTTCTTGGCAAAGTCACCGAACAGCTGCCGTAATTCTTCAAGGCTTTTATGGTCGAGGCTGACATTGTTGAGCACCGCGACTTCGGGGGTGAACAAGGCGATAGAGCCATCGCTTTCGTCGACCTCGGAAACAAAGACATCCCCCTGCCCCACACGCGCGCTGGCGAAAGGTGCATCATCAGCGACGAAATTTTTCATCACCGCGCCGTTCATGATGGTCGGGTCGAGCCCTGCATCGGTCAATATCCAGCCGATCATGCCCGTGACGGTGGATTTTCCACTGGTCCCGCCAACGGCAACGCTGCGCGGCGCATTATTGAACAAATCCGCGAGCAGCTCGGCGCGCGTCATGCGGGCGCAGCCCAAAGCATTTGCCTTCGCAACATCAGGCACGCTGTCTTCGATAGCGGCAGACGCGATCAGGATTTGGTCGCCGCTGATGAGGCCGCTGCCATCTTGGGCAAACAGGTCGATGCCAAGGCTTTGTAACCATTCAAACTTGGCGCCCAAGCGGCCCTGATCCAGCGCGCGGTCCGACCCGGCGACGGTTGCACCTGCATCGCGAACGATATTCGCCAAGGGCAACATGCCCGAACCGCCAATGCCACAGAAGAAATAGGATTTGTTTTTGTGCATAAGCGTCGGTTATTGGGTAAGAGGAGATTTGGCAATGGCAAGCGAAGGTAACCGCAGCCCTGAGCAGCAGTCGCATTGCGGCTGCGTCCGTCGAAGGGCGGCTCTCTGCGGCAAAGCGCCCTTCGACTTTTCGCCAGCGCTTGCGCGCTGACGGCTCAGGGCTACGGTGTGGGGATGGAAGGTTTTTCATGAAAATCGGGATATGCGCTCCGTCGACGCCCTTTACGCGTGAAGACGCTGAACGCGTTTCGGCGCTCGCCGCAACATCACATCCAAGCGCGGAGCTTTACTTTCACGATCAATGCGTTGCCGAGGCGGGGCATTTCGCGGGTTCGGATGACGAACGGCGCGACGCTTTTGTGGAACTTGCCAATGACCCTAGCTTTGATGCGGTCTGGTTTGTCCGTGGCGGATATGGCGCATGCCGGATCGCCGAAGACGCTGTCGCAGCGCTAAAATCCACCGCTGCTGACAAGATATATATGGGCTATAGCGACGCCGGCAATTTGCTCGGCGCTTTATATCGCGCGGGCATTGGCCGCGTGTGCCATGGCCCGATGCCTGCGGACATACGGCGCGCAGGCGGCGAAGCAGCCGTGACCCGTGCGCTTGACTGGATCGTCCACCAATCGCCGCACGCGCTTGAACCGCATGTGCAGGCTGGGGAAAAACATGCTGCGTTCAACCTGATGACGCTGGCCATGATGGCCGGAACGCCATTGATGCCCGACCTGAATGGCCATGTGTTGATGGTCGAGGAAGTCAGCGAATATCTCTATGGATTTGACCGGGCCTTTTTCAATGTCAGCACCCATTTGCAATCGGCTGGTATCGCCGGATTGCGGCTTGGCCGTGTCAGCGATGTGCCCGAAAATGACCGGCCATTTGGCGAAGGCGCAGAAGACATCGCCCGGCGCTGGTGCGCGAAGACGGGCATAGCCTATCTGGGCCGCGCGGACATCGGCCATGACGCCGATAACCGCATCGTGCCGATCGGGCTTGCATCATCCAGCGCCGCGCCATAGGCGATTTGGCATAAACACGGACTAACGGGAGCGAACATGCGCGCATTTATATTTCCAGGACAAGGTAGCCAGGCGGTTGGCATGGGCAAAGCGCTCGCCGACGCCAGCCCCACCGCCCGCGCGGTGTTTCAGGAAGTCGACGAAGCGCTTGGCCAACATCTGTTCCGGTTGATGTGTGATGGCCCCGAAAGCGAGCTTACGCTGACCGAAAATGCGCAGCCTGCGATTATGGCAAATGCCATTGCGACGTTGCGCGTGCTCGAAACCGAAGGCGGCGTCCGCCTTTCGGAGAAATGCAATTTCGTCGCGGGCCATTCTTTGGGCGAATATAGCGCGCTGTGCGCCGCTGGCGCGTTGCCATTGTCCGTGACGGCGGCATTGTTGAAACTTCGTGGTCGCGCAATGCAGGCCGCTGTTCCCGTTGGCATTGGCGCCATGGCTGCGTTACTGGGGGCAGACATTGAGAAAGCCGAAGCTTTGGCTGCGGCTGCGGCTGAGGACGAAACCTGCACCGTCGCAAATGACAATGACCCGTCGCAGGTCGTCATTTCCGGGCATAAAGGCGCGATTGACCGCGCGATTGAGCTGGCGAAGGACCATGGAATTAAGCGCGGTATATTGTTGCCGGTATCCGCACCCTTTCATTGCCCATTGATGCAACCGGCAGCCGATGAAATGCAAAGCGCGCTTGGCACGACGACCATTCACGCGCCGCTGGTCCCGCTTTTTGCGAACGTGACGGCAGCGCCGGTGTCCGAACCCGATGTCATCGCCGCGCAATTGGTGCAGCAGGTGACGGGACGCGTGCGCTGGCGTGAGTCCGCAATCGCGATGGCGGAAACTGGCGTTACCCATTTCGTTGAGTTCGGCGGCAAAGTGCTATCCCCCATGGTGAAGCGCAGCACGCATGAAGACATCTCCACCACGAGCGTCATCAGCATGGATGACATCGAAGCTTTGTTGAAAGCGATATAATGACGGACCAAATTCTCCAATCGCGCGATGGCGGCATATTGACCATCACGATGAACATGCCGGAAAAGCGCAACCCGATATCGGACGTCGGCGTCGTCGAACAAATATGCGATGCCTTCATGGCTGCGGACCAAGATATGTCGGTACGCTGCGTCATCCTAACGGGGGCTGGAACGGTATTTTCATCCGGCGGCGACCTGAAACAGATGCGCCCCGACAGCGGCGGCCTGCGCGCCGGATTGCCAGCCGAAACGCGGCGAAACTATAAATATGGCATTCAGCGGCTCCCGCTGATGTTTCAGGCGCTTGAGGTTCCGGTTGTTGCGGCCGTCAACGGCCCCGCCATTGGTGCAGGGCTTGACCTAACCACAATGTGCGACATTCGTATTGCCGCTGCGTCAGCCAAATTCGCGGAAAGCTTTGTGCGCCTTGGCATTACGCCGGGTGATGGCGGTGCATGGCTTTTGCCGCGCATCGTCGGTTTTTCCAAAGCCACCGAGCTTGCGTTGACCGGCGAAACCATTGACGCGGCAGAGGCGCTGCGCATTGGCCTCGTGTCCGAAGTCGTGGATGATGCCGATCTAATGACTGCTGCACGCAAGGTGGCGGACAAGATCGCCGCCAACCCGCCACATGCCGTCCGCATGACCAAGCGGCTGTTGCGCGAAGGGCAGACGGCGGACCTGAAAAATATCCTCGAAATGTCCGCCGCGATGCAAAGCCTTGCGCATGCCACCGCGGACAATGACGAAGCCATCACTGCGTTTCTCGAAAAACGCGCACCCGAGTTTAAGGGAGAATAATATGTTTGATCTTACTGGCATGACGGCACTCGTCACCGGGGCATCGGGCGGTATTGGCAGCGCAATCTGCCACGCGCTCGCGGCTCAAGGCGCGCAGCTGGCTGTTTCAGGCTCTAACGTCGAAAAGCTTGAAGCCTTTCGCGCATCACTGGGCGGCGATCATGTCGCGGTGCCATGCAACCTTGGCGACAAGGATAGCGTTGAAGCGCTTGTCCCGGCTGCGCTCGAAAAATTGGGCAAGATCGACATATTGGTCAATAATGCGGGCGTGACACGCGACAATTTGACCATGCGCATGAAGGATGAGGAATGGGATGACGTCATCCGCATCAACCTCGAAGCGACATTCCGCCTCATGCGCGCCGCGACCAAACCGATGATGAAAGCGCGGTTCGGCCGTATCATTACGATAACCAGCGTTGTGGGCACCACCGGCAACCCCGGTCAAGCCAACTATGCCGCATCAAAAGGCGGCCTCACCGCCATGACAAAGGCGATTGCGCAGGAACTGGCGAGCCGCAATGTCACCGCAAACTGCGTCGCACCGGGCTTCATTGCGACCGCGATGACCGAAACTTTACCTGACGCGCAAAAGGAAGCGCTGAACGCGCGCATTCCGATGGGACGCATGGGTGAAGGCGCGGATATTGGCGCTGCGGTGGCCTATCTCGCGTCGAGAGAGGCTGGCTATGTCACGGGCCAGACAATCCATGTAAATGGCGGCATGGCAATGCTTTGACGCATAACCATCGCTTGCCACTTGCCAGCGGGCAATCTGGACATTAGGGCGATTACTGAAATTCATCCTCCCAACATTATAAGGGGCACAAAAAATGAGCGATACCGCAGAACGGGTCAAAAAAATTGTAGTTGAGCATCTCGGCGTTGAAGCTGACAAGGTCACGGAAGCTGCAAGCTTCATCGACGATCTTGGCGCAGACAGCCTCGACATCGTCGAACTCGTCATGGCGTTCGAAGAAGAATTCAACGTTGAAATCCCTGACGATGCGGCTGAAAAGATCGCTACCGTTAAGGACGCAATCGACTTCATCAACAGCAACGGCTGAACCGTCTCGCGCGCTGTGTCGCGCGGGCAGTTATAAATTCCAGCGGCTTTCCGACCGGCGTTAACAGCGCTTCCGTCGGAAAGCCGTTTGCATTTTGGCACTTGTTCGCGGTATTGGGCTGCGAAGATTAGCATTTTGGAGATAACGCAATGCGTCGTGTCGTGGTCACTGGACTGGGTCTGGTTACACCTTTGGGGGCTGATGTCGAAACGACATGGTCCAACCTGATTGCTGGCAAATCCGGCGCAGGCATGATTACGCGTTTTGACGCCAGCGACCATAAATGTCATATTGCCTGCG
>CALDKP010000351.1 GCA_937898535.1 uncultured Sphingomonadales bacterium
GCAAATCCTCCGCACCGTCGAACAAGATGTCGTACAGGCGGACAAACACCGGATATTCCGCCTGCATTGCCGCCGTGACATTCTTGCGGCCCAAGCGTTGCTGCAACGCATTGAAGCTGGCGGCCTCTCCACCCTGCACGTCGCCGCGTACCAGCAATTCGCCGTCGACCACGCCAATAGCATTGAACGCCGCCGCTATTTCGGGAAACGACCCCGTCACCTCGTCACCGCCCCGGCTGAACAACCGCGTTTCGCCGCCAGTCGATGCAATCTGGATGCGGATGCCGTCCCATTTCCACTCGGCTACAAAGTCATCGAGATGCACGCTGCCATCCTCAAGCGGGTGGGCAAGCATGAAGGGTCGGAAAAACGCGCTGTCGGCGGGGTCGGGTCGTTCGGTCCGCCCTTCGCCCCAGGTGAAAAGCGCGGCGAAAGGCGGGCGAAGCGCGTGCCACACCTCTTCAACATCATCGACCGAAACGCCAAAAGCTTGTCCGAAAGCGGTCTTGGCGAGCCGCGCAGATATGCCAACCCGCATGCCGCCCGTTGCAAGCTTCAGCAGCGCGTAACGGCCATTGGCATCCAGCCGGTCCATCAATTCCGCCAACACCGCCGGAGCGCGCGCGCGGCTGGTGCTGTTCAACAGATCGATGACTTCGGACACGGTGGGTGCGACGTCGCCGCCGCTGTTGTCTGGCCACATCAGCGCGACAGTTTCCGCGGTATCGCCAACATAATCGCGGCTCATGCGAAACAGCATGGGGTCGAAACGTTCCTCTGCCATCGCGCGAATGGCCGCCGATTTGACCGTTGCAATGTTCAGCGTTCCGGCAAGTGCCGCCAAAGCCCAGCCGCGATCGGGGTCCGGCGTTATACGCAGATAATCCGCAATCAAGCGGATCTTTAAATCGCGCGATCGCGTGTAGATCAAGCCATCGATGAGCGCGGCAAAAGCTTGCATCAGCCTTCGTCCTCGTCTTCACGGCCAACCAGATCAAGCGCGCGCGCCTTTAACTGATGCAGTTCACACCACCGTCCCAGCGCATCGGTGCGGCCATGGGTGATCCAGGTTTCCGAAGGACGCAGCTCAAGCAGCGTATCGGTCAATTCTGTCCAGTCGGCATGGTCCGAAATGACCAAAGGCAGTTCGACGTTGCGTTGTCGTGCGCGCTGCCGCACCCGCATCCACCCCGATGCCATGGCGGTTATGGGTTCGGGCAGGCGCTGTGCCCAACGGTCATTCATTGCAGACGGCGGCGCTATAACAATCGCGCCTCTCAATTCCGATTTGGCAAGGCCCGTTGCCATGATCAGTTCGCCCAGCGGCACATTGTGCGCGGCGTATAGCTCGCACATTTTCTGCATCGCGCCATGAATATATATCGGGACGTCGTAACCCGCCCGGCGCAGCTCAGCGATGACACGCTGCGCCTTACCCAGCGCATAGGCACCCACAACAATGCAGCCATCAACATTGGCGTCGCGGGCGGCGAGCAATTTGGCGATCTCGTCCTCAATCGGAGGATGCGTGAATACGGGAAGACCAAAGGTGGCTTCGGTGATCAAAACATCGCAGGCAACGGGTTCAAACGGGGTGCATGTCGGGTCAAAGCGCCGCTTATAATCCCCGGTCACGACAACCCGCTCCCCTGCATGTTCAAGCAATATCTGCGCCGACCCAAGCACATGGCCCGCGGGGTGAAAGCTTATTTTCACGCCGCCATGTTCGAACCCGTCGCCATAAGGCACGGGCGTGCCCATTTCGGTTCCATATCGCAGCGCCATGATGGCGAGCGTTTCAGGTGTCGCCCAAACCGCGCCGTGACCGCTGCGTGCGTGGTCCGCATGGCCATGGGTGACAAGCGCGCGCGCGGCAGGACGCGACGGATCGATCCACATGTCTGCAGGCTTCACATAGATGCCATGCGCGTGCGGCTCTATCCAATGTTGGGCGGCGGTTCGGGAGATGTTGGCTGTCCTTTTCTGGATCAGAATATGGGTCGTGGCAGGTGCGATGTAAACAGCGGGTGGCAGCGAAAGTTCATGGCGGGCGGCGGCCAAGCCTGCCAACAGACCACTCAATTCAAAACGATTTTGGCCATTGCACATAGACACTGACATTTAAAGAACATATAGATCGGAAGAGCGTCGTGTAGGGAAAGAGTGTCTTCGCCTGT
>CALDKP010000352.1 GCA_937898535.1 uncultured Sphingomonadales bacterium
GGGTTCAGACGTGTGCTCTTCCGATCTGGTCGACGTGTGGGCCACCACAGCAGCCCCAGCGTTCGACCTCACTGAGATCTGCCGTGCGGCGCTCGTCCAGCGCTTCTCCGGCACCTACCACTTCGCCGGTGTCTCCGGTGTCGTGACGTCTGTGGAAGCAGGCGGGATCAGCGAAGGGTTCGACCCTGACGATCCCGGCAAGGCACGCGACCGCTTCGACGTGGTCGTCATGGCGCACCCAGCGCCGACCCTGACTTCCGAATAGATCACCTCCCGGCCTCCGGTCGGAGCGTGAAACCCAACAGGCCCCGCCGATGTCCGGCGGGGCTTTGCCGTTCAAGGAGGCCCCCAAATGGCAGTAGAGACCCCGGAAGCGATCCTCATCGCAGCTGGCTTCGAGATCAGCACCGCACCCGTCGGGACCCCGATCCCGACCGACATCGACGGCGTCTATCTGCGCAACACCGAAAACCAGCTGCACCACCCGCTCGGCCGCTACCACCCGTTCGACGGCGACGGCATGATCCACGCGATCGATTTCAAGGGCGGCACCGCCAGCTACCGCAACCGCTGGGTGCGGACGCGCTGCTTCCAGGCCGAACAGGAAGCCGGCGGCTCGATCTGGGGCGGGCTCGCCGACGGTCCCGCCGTGTCGAAACGCCCCGGCTTCGGCGCGCACGGCGGGCTCAAGGACAGCTCCTCGACCGACATCGTCGTCCATGCCGGCAAGGCGATTTCGACCTTCTACCAGTGCGGCGAAGGCTATGTGCTCGACCCCGAAACGCTCGAACAGACCGGGCTGGCGCCGTGGGTGCCGCTCGACGGCATTTCGGCGCATCCCAAGGTCGATGAACGCACCGGTGAACTGCTGTTTTTTAACTACTCCAAACATGCGCCCTATATGCATTATGGCGTGGTCGATCGCAGCGGAAAGCTGGCGCATTATGTGCCCATCCCGCTTCCCGGGCCACGTTTGCCGCATGACATGATGTTCACCGAAAACTGGTCAATATTGTGCGACTTCCCGCTGTTTTGGGATGAGGAGCTGTTGAAGCGCGATGTCCATGTGACGCGGCTCCACGAAGGACTGCCATCGCGTTTCGCGCTCATTCCACGTTATGGCCAGCCCGAAGATATCCGCTGGTTCGAAGCGGACCCGACCTTTGTTCTGCACTTCATCAATGCCTATGAGGAAGGGGACGAGGTCATCCTTGACGGCTATTTCGAAGAAGACCCTTATCCGCCACCGATCGAAAATGCCGACGGCTATGGCCATATGATGGCCTATGTCGACGAACATAGCTTTAAGCCGAAGCTGCACCGTTGGCGCTTCAACTTGAAGGACGGCACCACGCATGAAGAGCGATTGGATGACCGGATTTTAGAGTTCGGGATGATGAACCAACGCTATTTGGGGCTGCCCTATCGTTATGCCTATAGCACGACGTCAAAGCCGGGCTGGTTCCTGTTCACAGGCTTCGTCAAACATGATTTGGTCACCGGCAAGTCGTGGGAAGTCAAGCTCCCCGATGGCCGTTATGCCAGCGAAGCGCCCTTTGCCCCGCGCGTCGGCGCCACAGACGAAGACGACGGGTATCTTGTCAGCTTTGTGACCGACGAAAACCGTGGGACGTCGGAATGCATCCTGATCGACTGCAAACGCTTTGATGATGGGCCGGTGTGCAGAATCGCGCTGCCACATAAGATCAGCAGCGGAACCCATGCGCATTGGGCGGACCGAAGCGTCCTGTGACAGCTGCATATTGTTTGGCCACGACACCCTAAGAAATCAGTGCCATTTGCCAGCCTTGCCTGGTCGCCAAGTAAACAGTACTAATATTTAATATTAGAAAAACCTGTTGCTGTGATTCAATGGCGCAATCCGATTGCCGCACCAGCTTTTAGTCTGACATAGGGCCGCGATAACGAAAATTGGTGGATAATATGAAGAGCACAGCACGGGCGGTTGTAATTGGTGGTGGCGTTGTCGGCGTAAGCACGTTGTACCATCTTGCCAAAATGGGTTGGAGCGACGTCGTCTTGCTTGAGCGTAAGGAGTTAACCTCCGGCTCAACCTGGCATGCCGCGGGCCTTCTGCCGCTTTTCAACCTGAGCTATTCGGTCGGCAAGCTGCATCAATATTCGGTAGGATTATATCCGACGCTAGAGGCAGAGACCGGCCTGCATGCCGGTTTTTCGCAAGTCACGAACATCCGGCTGGCGACCACCAAAGACCGGATGGATGAGTATAATTATTATGCGGGCGTTGCGCGTACCATTGGCGTCGATGTCAATTTCCTGAGCCCCGACGACGTCAAAGATATTTGGCCGCTTGCGGATATGGACGGCGTTATCGGCGCTATCCAGCATCCCGATGACGGTTATATCCAGCCAGCCGATCTCACGCAGGCATTGGCGAAGGGCGCGCGGCAGCGCGGCGCGACCATTTATCGCAACACAACGGTCACCGCGATCACGCAGCAGCCAAACGGCGAATGGCTTATCTCGACGGATCAGGGTGACATCACGTGTGAGCATGTCGTCTCCTGCTCCGGCAATTTCGCGCGTCAGACAGGCGCCATGGTCGGCCTCGATATCCCCGTGATCCCTGTCGAGCATCAGTATATCGTGACCGAGCAGCATCCGGACATCATGGCGCGCAAAAAAGCAGGATTGCCCGAAATGGGCGTCCTGCGCGAATCCGACGCGAGCTATTATATGCGTGAGGAAGCGGGCGGGCTGTTGTTGGGGCCATATGAATTGGGTGCCCCCGCCTGCTATGTTGATGGCCCTTCTGCAACCAGCGAATATGAACTGTTCCCTGACGCGCTTGAACGGCTTGAGCCATATATCCTCGCCGCCATGAAGCGCGTGCCAGCCTTTGGTGAGGTTGGCATCAAGCGTGTCTATAACGGCGCAATCGCATATACGCCCGACGGGTCGCCTATTGTCGGACCGGCATGGGGCCTGAAAAACTTCTGGCTCAACGAAGGCCACAGTTTTGGCGTTACCGCCGCAGGTGGCGCAGGTTGGCAATTGGCACATTGGATTGTCGATGGTGAACCGACGATCGACATGATGGGCGTCGATCCGCGCCGCTTTGGCGATTATGCCGGCCGCGGTTTCTTGATTGAGAAGAACGAGGAAGCCTATGCCAAGGTCTTCACCGTGCACTATCCGGATGAAGAGCGCGAAGCAGGACGCGCATTGCGGCGCACCCCTTGCTATGACCGAATGAAGGCGCTTGGCGCGGTGTTTGGCAGTGTGTTCGGTTGGGAACGCCCCAACTGGTTTGCGCCCGAGGGCTATGCGCTCAGCGAGGCTGATCTCGACAAGCCCGACGTGCTTTTGAACGACAATCATCCCGTCGTTGCCGATCAACCGATTCGTGAAAAATGGTCGTTCCGTCGTTCCAATTATTTCGAACATGTCGGCAATGAGTGTCGCCATGTGCACGAAAAAGTCGGCATTCAGGATATGAGCGCATTTGCCAAATGCGAGATATCAGGCCCGGGTGCGGAAGCCTGGCTCGACCAGTTGCTGACAAATGCGGTGCCGAAAAAGGTCGGGCGCGTAACCTTGTCCTATCTGCTCACCCACAAGGGCGGCGTGCGTAGCGAGTTCACCGTGTATAAAGCGGCGCCGCAGCGTTATTATCTTGTTTCGGCTGGCGCGTATGAGCGGCATGACCATGATTATTTGAAAAAGGCCCTGCCGCGTGATGGATCCGTTAGCTTTGAACGGCTGACCACGGCTATGGGCGTGCTTGTACTGGCCGGCCCGCGTTCGCGCGATGTGTTGGCGAAGCTTACCGATACCGACCTGTCCAATGATGCCTTCCCATGGCTGACCGGCAAGAAAATGAGCATTGGTCTGGCGCAGGTCGACGCGCTGCGGGTCAATTTCATCGGTGAGCTGGGTTGGGAAATCCATCATCCGATCGAAATGCAGAATTATATTTTTGACCGGTTGATGGAGGCCGGCGCGGAGTTTGAGATTAAGCCGTTCGGTATCCGCGCGATGACGTCAATGGCGCTCGAAAAAAGCTACAAGCTGATCCCGCGCGAATTGTCGGTTGAATATTCGGCGTTTGAAAGCGGGTTGGACCGCTTTATCAGCCTAAAGAAACCAACCTTTCATGGCCGCGAGGCTCTGCTTGCATGGCAGGAACAAGGCAGTGCCAATACGCTTGTGACGATGGAAGTGCATAATGTAACCGATGCCGATGCACGCGGGTCGGAGCCGATTTATCATGGCGATGATGTCGTTGGCCGCGTGACCTCTGGCGGTTATGGTTGGCGCGTGGGCAAGTCGCTTGCGCTCGCGATGGTCCGGCCTGATTTGGCGCATGCGGGTGCAGAGTTTGAAATCGCGATCTTGGGCGTTCGCCACAAGGCGACGATCATTGCGGACTCACCGTTCGACCCTGACAATCATGCACTGAAGAGCTAAGCCGATGTCTCGTTTCGCCCCCATCGCTGACTTGCTTGCGCAGGATCGCAAGGGCCACACCCTGCCGCGCGAATTATATGTCAGCGAAGACGCTTTCGAATTTGATACGCAGGTCATGCTGAAATCGGTTTGGTTGTATGCCTGTACCGCGGCGCATGTGAAAAATCCGGGCGATTTTTTCGTGTTCGAACTGGCGCAAAATTCCATCGTCATCGTGCGTGGCCGAGACATGCAAGTGCGGGCATTTTGGAACAGCTGCCGACACCGCGGGGCCAAAATCTGCTTGGAACAGCGTGGACGGGCACCGCGTTTAATGTGTCCCTATCATCAATGGACCTACGGCCTTGACGGCCAACTTCTTGCTGCGCGCAGCATGGCGGAGGATTTTGACAAAGCAGATCATGGGCTTTCACCGGTGGCTCTGGAAAATGTCGGCGGCCTGATTTTCATCTGCCTGAGCGACAATCCGCCGCCGATTGACCGCGTAAAGGCGGACATATCCGCGCAGATTGCGGTGTATGACATCGAAAAGCTAAAGGTCGTTGTTCAGGACAATTATATCGAAGACGCCAACTGGAAATTGGTGATGGAGAATAACCGCGAATGTTACCATTGCGACGTCGGTCATCCTGAACTGATTAGTGTGCTTGGGACAACTGGCTTTGGTAAAGATGCGCCCGATAATGCGGCGAAGCATGAAGAGTGGAAAGCACTCGGCATCGACCATGACCTGATCGAATTTCCCGACGGCTGGTGGCACCGGATCGCGCGGTTGGCGCTGGCCAATGGCGCGGTAACGCAATCGATAGACGGCAAGCTGGCATGTCAAAAACTGATCGGGCCATTTACTGCGCCTGAAACGTCGAGCCTGTCTGTTTGGACTCAGCCCAATAGCTGGCACCATTTTTGCTGTGACCATGTCGTGACATTTTCACTGACGCCGATTTCGCCGGACAAGACATTGCTGCGCACCAGTTGGCTGGTGCACGAAGATGCGGTTGAGGGCGTGGATTACGATCCTGATCGTTTGGCCGCATTGTGGCGCAAAACAAATGAGCAGGACGGGCATTTCTCTGCGATCAACCATCGCGGAATTGCCAGCGATGGCTATATTCCGGGGCCTTATGCCGTGGAGGAAAAGCTGGTCGACGACTTCAAGAGTTTCTATGTGAGCCGCGCTGCAGCCGCGCTTGAGAAAATATCATGACCCATCACAGTGCTTTCAGTCTTTTCGCCAAAGCGCTTGGCGGACATCAGGATTGGCCCGAACAATGGCCCGATGCTGCACCAAAACCGGCTTATGATGCCATCATCGTCGGCGGCGGCGGACATGGCTTAGGGGCGGCATATTATCTCGCCAAAAAATACGGGATTACCAACGTCGCC
>CALDKP010000353.1 GCA_937898535.1 uncultured Sphingomonadales bacterium
CGCCCTGCACCATGCTGCGCAATGCGCGCCGTGCGTCTGGTTTCTCGAATATCATTCCCATCCTCCTGCTTGAAGTGCGGCCTGGAACTGGAGCGAGTAAGCCGCGATGTCCGCCGCCCTGTCCTGCCCATTGATGATGCGGCGCGCGGCCTTGAACTCATCACGAGAGGCGGGCCGTCCTGCGGGCAAATAGTCAGCGAATTGCTTGCCGGTGAACCAGCCCTGCGTCATGCCAAAGCGCATGATCTTGGCGGCCACGTCTTGCCGCATGGCCAGATCGGGATTGTCCACAAGCGCCGCGCCGGTCTTTGCTTGTGCAAGCGTATAGTTCCTGCGTCCGGTTAGCTGGACGTAGCCCCTTCCACAAAATAGCGCGCCGTCGCCCGGTTCCGTGTTGCCGAGCATCTTGGCGATTTTCGGGTTCTGCCCTTGCGGATCGTAGCGGCGGAAGAAATAGTTCTGCCCGCCAAGTTCCTTGATCGGATGCAAGGTGTGGTTCGTTTCCAGCCATGCCGTGCCGAGCGCGTAGGCGGTCCACGAAAGCGGTGCCCCATCCATCGCCGCAAGGATTGCGTTTGCGCCCGTCACCTCGTCATTGTCGAGCGTCGGCCCCATTACGCCAGCGCGGCAGGAATCAAAGAACTTTGCCGGTGAGAATGTCATGACACACCCCCAAACCCCGACCGCTTGGCCAGCCAGTCAAGAAACTGCGTCCCCGTCCAACCCACTGCTAAACACGCGGGCATGGTGAACCAGATGTTCCCGCCGACCTGCGCCGCGATGACCATTCCGAACACGAATTGCGCACTGAAAATCATCAGCCGCAGTCGCCGTTCGCGGGTTATGCGTTCGCGGTCGTGGCCGTTGTGATGCTCAATCAAGGCAAGGGCCGCGAGGTTGCCCGAAAACAGCGACAGGGCCACAGACAGGCCCAAGACGCCCCATTCGTTGGCCGTCAGCCCCGCCATGCTGCCAAGGATGGCCGTAGTGCCCCCCGCAAAGGTTGTGGCCGCGCCTTTCGCTGCAAGCGGAAAGCTCATTGCGCCACCTCAACGAGAATCGAGAGTGCCGCCAGACATACAAGCGAGCCGATCATCATGGCCGGACGCTTGGCGAAATAGAGCAGCCGCCAAATCAGCAGCGTGGCGAGGCAAACAAGCGAGAGGCATGCCGTCGCCATCGTGAACGGCGCGGGGTGCATCCACGTCACGACATGGGCGAACATCGCAAACGCAAAGGCAAACAGCGTCACCAAGGCAATGAGAACCGACCCCGCGCGCACCGTCCATTCCGGCGTGACGTGCTGGCGATTCCACATGGTCACTTCGCCGCCGCTGAAATAGATCGACGCCAGCGCACCCGCCCACGATATATTGCGGATAAGCACCAGGATCGCCGCCAGCACGCAGAAATTGCGAAGGATGACGAACGTGACTTCCATCAGCGCGGATCCGCGTCCGTCTTGTGGTCAAGGCATTCCTTCTTGGCGCAGGGTTCCAATCCATTGCCGGTGACAGGGGTAGGCTCCTGATAGCCCGTTGTGTCGCAGGCGGTGAGCAAGAGCGCCAGGATAGAGATGGAAAGCGTTTTCATGTCAGTCTCCTTAGTCAAAATAACAGCTATGAATTGAACCGCTGGCCCCGAATGCTTGGGTTGCTACGGTGTCGGTTGTGGACCATGTCCATGTCCCGCTTGAGTATGTCGCGGACGCGCGCGACAGGACGGTCGATCCTATGGTGAGGGTAGTCCAGCCAGAGTTGGCCGCGCCGGTAATGGCCAGACAATAAAACTGCGCGCCGCCTGAACCATTTTCGTCGTAGTAGAGCGACGTAATTGCCGCGCCCGCATAGACGTTCGACGTGCCGTCCGTAATCACGCCGATCACGCCGGTGGACCAGCCGCGCACACGGTTAAGCAGTGGTGCCGTGCCGACGCTGCCCGTCTCGACGGTTTGCGTGTCAAGATGGCTCCCGCTTGACGTGTTACGCGCCAGCATGACGTTAAGCGCGCCGCTCATGTGATGCCGTCCCCTGTCAGACGCCAAGTCGTCGAGG
>CALDKP010000354.1 GCA_937898535.1 uncultured Sphingomonadales bacterium
GCAAAAACGGCGACAACTAATCTCGACATTTGGCGCGACGTTCCCTATCGAAACCGAACTCCCAAAATGCCGTTCCATTTGGGGTGCAAACTTCGCGCCCTGACGTTCAAATAGCTAGGAAAATACAATGACTGCAGCAAGCCAAATCCTTGACCGCGTGTTTGTCCTGGAAATGGTGCGCGTGACCGAAGCCGCCGCGATTGCCGCAGCCAAGCTCATCGGACGTGGCGATGAAAAGGCAGCAGATGCCGCAGCAGTGGAAGCCATGCGTGCGGCGCTCAACGAATTATATATGGATGGCACGGTGGTCATCGGCGAAGGCGAACGCGACGAAGCGCCCATGCTGTTTATCGGCGAAAAAGTCGGCTCCGCCATTGGCACTGGCCCACGCATCGACATTGCGCTCGATCCGCTTGAGGGCACAACGATTACGGCAAAGGCTGGGCCCAATGCGCTGGCCGTGCTGGCAGTTGCCGAAGAGGGCAATCTGTTGAACGCGCCTGATGTCTATATGGACAAGATCGCTGTCGGCCCGGGTTACTCGCCCAACATCGTCAACCTCGACAAAACGGTTGCTGAAAATGTGCATGCAGTTGCCAAGGAAAAGGGTGTAGCGCCAGGCGAACTCATCGTTTGCGTGCTGGATCGCCCGCGTCATGAAAAGCTGATCGCCGAGCTGCGGGCGCTTGGCTGTGGCGTGATGCTGATCCCCGATGGCGACGTTGCCGGTGTCATCGCAACAACCAATCCCGATACCACAGTCGACATCTATATGGGCAGTGGCGGTGCGCCAGAGGGCGTGCTTGCAGCAGCAGCCCTGCGCTGTGTCGGCGGCCAGTTCAAAGGCCGCCTGCTGTTCCGCAACGACGATGAACGGTCGCGCGCGCGCAAATGGGGAATCGAAGACCTCGACAAGATTTACGATCTGGAAGAGCTAGCAAAAGGTGACTGCATTTTTGCAGCGACCGGTGTCACCGACGGTTCGTTGCTCGCTGGGGTCAAAACGTTACGCGATGGCCGGGTCACCACAGAAACCGTTGTCATGCGCGCATCATCAGGCACAGTGCGCTGGGTCAAGAGCGAGCATCGCAAGGCTGGCCATCTCGGCTGAACCAACTGACCGATTGGTCGGCCAAATTCGCAAAGGCTAATCAGTAAATACCCATCAGCAGTCCCGTGGCGATCTGTTCGCCGAGATCCGCCGCCGCCTTTTGATCGGCGTCGTTTATAGTCTTCGGTGCCAAAATGGCTTCCGACGTCTGGGCATGGGTGCAGACGATCCGGCTCTCCGCAATCTGCCGCAAGCGCCATCCCGTCGCAATGCGCTCCGCCTGCGCCACAGCGTTGCGTCCGTCCGATCCGGCACATATGATCATCGCATAAGGCCGCCCGTTCAGCGCGCCAAGGCATGGGTAATAACAACGATCAAAAAAGCTTTTCATGCCGCCGCTGATGGCCGCGAGGTTTTCGGGGAACGCAAACAGATATCCGTCCGCCGCCATGACCTGCGCGGCACCGACATCTGCTGCGTTGACCAGTTGGATATCGACACCCTGCGCACGGTGGGCACCATCATAGGCAGCGCGGGCCAGCGCCTCTGACCCGCCCGTCATACTGTGCCAGATTATCAACAATTGCCGCATCGACGCTTGCTAGCACCGCTGGTGCGCCATAGGGAAGTAGGATGAAGCCCGTACTCGACATTAAAAGTTCCGTTCTTGAGCAAGCCTGGCATTGGCGCGGCGGCGGCACCGATGGCCGCGATCCGGATTTTCAGCCCGACGATCTGGTGACCCAGTTGCTGATGGCGCGCGGCGTTGAGCGGGATGATATCGAACGGCACCGCAACCCGACGATACGCAACTTCATGCCTGACCCATCGATATTCCAAGACATGGAACATGCCGCAATGCGTTTGGCGCAAGCGGTCGAGGCGGGCGAACAGATTACCGTCTATGGGGACTATGACGTCGATGGCGCGACCAGTGCGGCGTTGCTCATCCGCCTGTTGCGTATGCTAGGGCTTAATGCCGGTTATTACATTCCCGACCGGTTGATGGAGGGCTATGGCCCATCAGGCGAAGCCCTTGTGCGCATTGGTGCAGGCGGCAGCCGCCTGATCGTAACCGTCGATTGCGGCGCGATGGCATATGACGCGCTTGCGCAAGCCAAGGCGGCCGGACTTGAGGTCATTGTTGTCGACCATCACAAATGCGCCAGTGAGCTTCCTCAGGCCTTTGCGCTCGTAAACCCTAACCGCTTAGACGAAACCGACGACGCGGCGGCCCACGGGCATCTGGCGGCGGTTGGCGTGGCATTCCTGTTGGGCGCTGCACTCATCCGCACGCTGCGCACGCGTGGCCATTTTGCCACCCGCGCAGAACCCAAGATCATGGACTTGCTGGATTTGGTTGCGCTGGGCACCGTGGCGGACGTTGCGCAGCTCAGGGGGCTGAACCGCGCGTTCGTTGCGCAAGGGTTAAAGGTGATGGCCGCGCGCCGCAACATTGGGCTGTCGGCGCTCATTCAGGCAAGTCGCCTGACCCGCGCACCCATTTGCTCCGACCTTGGCTTTGCCTTGGGCCCACGCATCAACGCAGGCGGCCGTGTGGGTAAGTCGGACCTTGGCGTGCGTCTGCTCACCACCGAGGACGCGGCGGAGGCGCAAGAGATAGCGCTTGAACTCGATCGGTTGAACGAAGAACGACGCGCGATTGAATCAGTGGTTCAGGAACAGGCAGAGGCTATGTTGGCGGGGCAACACAACCGCGCGGTGGCATTGCTGTCGGGCGAAGGCTGGCACCCCGGGGTCATTGGCATCGTCGCGGGCCGGATTAAGGAAAAAACCGGAAAGCCCTCTATCGTCATTGCCGTGGACGAACATGGTGTCGGCAAAGGGTCGGGCCGATCAATTGCGGGCGTCGATTTGGGCGCCGCGATTATATCTGCGCGTGAGGCTGGCTTGCTGGAGGCTGGCGGCGGCCATGCTATGGCGGCGGGGCTGACCGTGTCGCATGATAAAATTGATGCGCTGGCCGATTGGTTGGACGCGCGGCTGTCCATCGATGTTAGCAACGCATCAGGATCCAAGGCGCTTTTGATCGACGCCATCGTCGCGCCGCGCGGCCTAAACCCGATTTTTGTCGACGCGATGGAATCCGCTGGCCCCTATGGCATGGGTTGGCCCGGGCCGCGCGTCGTCACGGGGCCGCTGCGCATCATCAAGTGCGATATTGTCGGCAAAGACCATGTCCGCGCTATTGTGGCGGGCGACGACGGGCAGTCGTTCAAAGCCATGGCCTTCCGTCAGGGCGAGACTGTTTTGGGCCAGACAATGCTGCACGCAGATCGCGGGCGACGGTACTGGTTTGCGGGCCGCGCGAAGATCGACGATTGGGGCGCAACGCCAAAAGCGGAGCTCCACGTTGACGACATCGCATTCGCCGACTGAAATAGCGCGAACTTGGCCTTGACGAGTGCATAACGAATCCGTAAAGGCGCGGCTCGCCAAGCGATTGGCCCCTTCGTCTAGCGGTTAGGACGCGGCCCTTTCACGGCTGAAACACGGGTTCGATTCCCGTAGGGGTCACCAGCCACTCTCCGGCCAATCTTCAACCAACCGCACGTCACTCTCCGGCCAATCGCTGGTTAATCCCCACATTATGACAACCGCTTTTGCCGGTGGCGGCGCTCGCCGCCACCGGCCGGGGCGAGCGCGCCGCGGTGGGCAACGCGCTGAGCCGCCAGGCCAGCATGAGCGGTCAGCAGGCCGCGATGGACGCGGAGACCGCGCTGGCCAAAGAAGGTGCGGTTGGTCAGGTGGTGGGCCAGGTGGCCGGGTACGGCCTGCAAGCCGCGATGCGCCCGAGCCCGAAACCGCAGCCGTTGCCGACCGGCACGACGCCCACGGTGCTTGGCGCGCAAGCTGACGGGTTCTACACCAACCCTCAAG
>CALDKP010000355.1 GCA_937898535.1 uncultured Sphingomonadales bacterium
GCGTGGTAGTGATCGACATCGGCCTCGGCGGCACCGAGGAGGTCTACTTCGCATCGTTCCAGCCGGGCATCGACGGCGGCATCATGGTCACCGCCAGCCACAACCCGATGGACTACAACGGCATGAAGCTGGTCAAGGGCGGTGCGATCCCGATCTCGGGGGACACCGGCCTGCGGGCGCTGGAAGAAGCGACCGCGGCCTCGACCGCCACCGCACCAACCGGTGAAGCCAAGCGCAGCCATGCCAGCGGCGAGCTGACGACCATTTATGAAGTATCGCCAGACGGGAACAATTTTGCGTTCCGTCAAAACTATGAAGCATTTGTGATGCCGCTGATGCCGGGCACGCAGGAAGTCACTGCGTCGTCGTCGGGCAGCGCGCTTCCCGTGGTGAAGGTCAGCAAGGGCGGCGCCGATTATATGCATTGGAGCCGCAATGGCGATGCATTGCATTGGGCACTTGGACCTACGCTCTACACCGCACAAACCAGCACATTCTACCCCAATGGTCCGCTTGCGAAAGACGCCAAGCCCGTCAAGTTTGCACCACCAAAAGACGGCATTTCGCTTTCGATGACGGTGAAGTCGGACCGCCCAACTGGCCTCGTCGCCTTCACCGGCGCGCGGGTCGTGACCATGGCGGACAAGGATGGCGGGATCATCGACAATGCCGTCATCTTGGTAGAAAATGACCGGATCAAAGCCGTCGGCAAGGCAGGAGACTTCCCGATCCCTGCGGGCGCTAAGACTGTGGATGTTACCGGAAAGACCATCATTCCGGGTCTTGTTGATGCCCACGCCCATGGTCCGCATGGCGTCGATGAAATGACGCCGCAGCAAAACTGGGTGAATATGCTCAACCTCGCAATGGGCATCACCACGCGGCATGATCCATCCAGCAGCGCTGCGACGGTTTTCCCCGCGGTGGAAATGCAGCGCGCTGGCCTCATTGTCGGGCCGCGTTCCTTCTCCACGGGCGAGATTGTGTACGGCGCAAAGGCCGCCGATGTGTATGCCGAAATCAATGGCCTTGATGATGCCCTTGCGCATGTCCGGCGGTTGAAGGCGCAAGGTGCGCACAGCGTCAAAAACTACAACCAGCCGCGCCGTGAACAGCGCCAGCAAGTTGTTGCCGCCGCGCTTCAGGAAAATATGCGTTCGGTGGCGGAAGGCGGTTCGCTGTTCGGCATGGACATGAACCTGATTGCCGATGGCAACACCACCGTTGAGCACAATGTGCCGCTCGACATTTTCTACGGCGACGTGCTTCAGTTCTTCTCCAAATCGAAGGTTGGTTACACCCCGACCCTTGTCGTGACCTATGGCGGCCCAGCGGGTGATCCTTATTGGCGCGCACATACCGATGTGTTCCGTCATCCGTTGATGGCCAAGCATTATCCGCCGACCGAGCTTGCGGCGAACAATGCACGCCGCGAGATCGCGCCTGAGGAAGACTATGTCGACGATAACAGCGCGCGTGAGGCGCATAAGCTTGCCAAGCTCGGCGTGCCGGTGGCGATCGGTGCGCATGGCCAGGAAGCCGGCATCGCGGCGCATTGGGAACTCTGGTCCTTCGTGCGCGGTGGCATGTCGCCAATAGAGGCATTGGCCGCAGGCACAATCGAGTCCGCCCGTTCGCTGGGTTATGACAAGGATGTCGGCTCCATCGCCGCAGGCAAGCTTGCCGACCTCGTCGTTCTTGATGCCGACCCAAGCGCGGATATCCGCAATTCGGACAAGGTGGCCAAGGTTATGATCGGTGGCCGTTTATATGATGCGACCACACTGAATGAAGAAGTCACCGGCACACGCAAACGTATGCCTTATTATTGGGAATGATTAGGTCCTGACCCTAATCAGGTGAACGCAATTTTCTGGCCCGGGCAAATAGTCCCGGGCTGGAAAATGGTTCAAACATCTCGTCCGCGCTTTCGGGATCATCTGCGCGCATAGGCCCGCCGGTTGCCGGTCTGTATTATCCCAAATCACTTCAGAACAAAAAAAGCTGACTCCACATCCATGAAAAATGGAGTATGGAACAAAGCATGAACAAAAAGCCGACTCACATACAGCCGACGCTATCGGCTGGTGCGTTTCCATCTGTGCAAGGAATGTGGAAGCAACACCAGTCGGATGCTGCGCAATCATTGCTGCCTACAGGGGCGCCTTATGTCGACGAACGGCTGCGCGGTGGCATAACGCAGGCAGGGCTGCATGAATTTTTTGGCGGCGCAAAAGCCGACTCACATGCCGCCGCGGCCTTTGCGCTTCTGCTGGCATGGCGGCTGCCGGAAAGCGATGCCGGTATCTTCTGGATATCAGGGGACAAGGAGCGCCAGACATCGGGTCGTCTCTACCCTTATGGGCTGTCGGCAATGGGCGGTGACCCCGCGCGCATGTTGCTGGTCCAGACAGCCGATTTGTGCGATGCCTTGCGGGCTGCAGCGGATGCCATCCGGTCAAAAGCCGCGAGCGCGGTCATATTGGAAACGCACGGCAATGCCCGGTTGGTGGATTTGACCTCGACCCGGCGGCTTGCCTTGGCCGCGGCAGAGGCAGGGGTGCTGGCCTTGCTGGTGCGCGGGGATGCGGTGCCGATGCCAAGCGCGGCGCGTACGCGCTGGCGGGTATGTTCTGCGCCCTCTGCGCCATTGCCGGGAAATGCCCCGGGCCTTCCGACTTTTGACATCAGCCTTATGCGCCATCGCGGTGGCACGGCCCCTTTTGAGGCAAGAGTGACTTGGGATCATGCAACACGAAGCTTTTTTGACGCGCCGCTATCTGGCGGTCTTTCTGCCATTGTTACCGACACAGAGACTGGTCCGGCAGCGCGGCAGCGCGCCTGATGCGCCTTTTGCCATGGTCGAAAAACAGGGCGGGGCCATGCGGTTGGCGGCATGTGATCCGGCGGCGCATGCGCTTGGCCTGACCGCAGGAATGGCGCTGGCCGACGCCCGCGCCCGCGTGCCCGATCTGGCGGTCTTTGATCATGATCCTGCGGCGGACCTCAACTTGCTCGGCTGGCTCGCCGATGGGTGTGAGCGTTATACCCCCGCCTGCATGTTAGACCCGCCGCAAGGGCTGCTGCTTGACATTACGGGGTGCGAACATGTGTTTGGTGATGCGGCGCGGCTGGCGAAGGATCTGCAATCGCGGCTGAGCCGTCATGGCTTCACGTGCCGGATTGCCTCAGGCGTCACCCCCGACAGCGCGCAGGCCAAGGCGAGATATGCGGCGCGCGCCATTTCCGACGTGCCTGTGGAGGCGCTGGATGGCGGTGGCAAGGTGCACAAGGCACTTCGCCGGGCTGGCTTAAGAAGCATTGGTGATCTGGCCATCCGCCCGCGTAAGCCGCTGGCGGCACGCTTTGGCAAGGCGGTTGTCGTGCGACTGGCGCGCCTTTTGGAAGAGGAAGATCCGCGCATCACCCCGCGCCGAAGCCTGCCAACCATCCATGTTGCCCAGAATTTTGCCGAACCGATTTCGCGGACCAATGATGTGCTGGCGACCATCGAAATGCTGGCAGGGGACGCGGCCCTTCAGTTGCAAGAACGCGGGCAGGGCGGGCGACGGTTCGAGATACGTCTATTCCGCAGCGATGGCCATGTCGCGCGGCTGGCGGTGGATACCGGCACGCCAACGCGCGACGCTGCCCTGCTCATGCGCTTGATACGAGAGCGTATCGACGCGCTGTCCGACCCGTTGGACCCCGGCTTTGGCTACGACCTCATCCGGTTGGAAGTCCCACTCGCTGAGGCGTTGGCCAATGTCCAGGTTGGGCTGGAGACAAAGATCGACACAGATGCGGCCGCGGCCGCGCTCATCGACCGGCTAAGCGTTCGGTTGGGGGCAGAACGCGTGCGGCAATTCCACGCGCGGCAAAGCCACATCCCCGAACGCGCAGCGCTGGAGCGTGCCGCGCAATCTGACGTTTCAAAAGCGGACTGGCCAAAACCTGTACCCGGCGAACCGGCGATGCGTCCTTTCCGATTGTTCGAAACCCCGCAGCCAATTGAGGTAACCGCCGGATTTCCAGAGGGCGAGCCACGCAGCTTTCGCTGGCGGCGGCACGTGCACCGCGTCGCGCGGGTGGAGGGCCCTGAACGCATTAGCCCGGAATGGTGGCGACATCCGCGCGGCTACGCGCCGGACAATGGCAGCCTGACGCGGGATTATTACCGTGTTGAGGACAATGAGGGTCGCCGTTTTTGGTTGTTCCGGCGCGGGCTCTATGATGAAATTGAACGGCCGCTTTGGTATCTCCACGGCATTTTTGCATGAGCTATGCCGAGCTTGCCTGCACCAGCAGCTATTCTTTCTTGCGCGGCGCATCGCCGCCAGCGGATTATGTGGCGGAAGGT
>CALDKP010000356.1 GCA_937898535.1 uncultured Sphingomonadales bacterium
CGCCCTGTTGGAGGTTTTGGACGATTCAACCGCCCCATCGCTTCCTCCACTCCCCGCAACAACCGACCCCGACACGCTCGCCGCAATCCTGTATACCAGCGGCTCTACGGGGCGCCCAAAGGGCGTGATGCTTTCCCACGCGAACCTCGTTCTAGGCGCGGTAAGTGTCGCGGAGTATCTCAAACTCACGCCGGATGATAAAACGCTAGCGGTGCTGCCGCTCAGCTTTGATTATGGTCAGAATCAATTGCTATCGACATGGCGGGCAGGGGGCTGCGTCGTTCCGCTGGATTATCTCACGCCACGCGATGTCATCAAATCCTGCATGCAGCATAAAATTACCACGCTGGCCGCAGTTCCGACATTATGGGTGCAGCTTACCGAACAAATATGGCCGCCTGAAGCCACACAGCACATGCGGCGACTGACAAATTCGGGTGGTGCACTCACCCCAAGCCTTGTGAAAATGCTGCGCAGCATTTTTGGTCAGCGGACGGATATCTTTGCGATGTACGGCCTGACCGAAGCCTTCCGTTCAACCTATCTTGACCCAGCTTTGATTGACGGCAGCCCGACCAGCATGGGGCGCAATATTCCCTTTGCCGAGGTCATGGTTGTTACCCCGAACGGCAGCGAGGCCGCGCCCAACGAGCCGGGCGAACTTGTCCATGCGGGACCACTTGTCGCGCAGGGTTATTGGAAGGACGCGGCGCGTACTGCCGAACGTTTCAAACCCGCTCCCGACTTTTCGAAATATGGTGGTACCGCGGTTTGGTCGGGCGACACCGTTCGTCGCGACGGGGACGGTCTGTTCTATTTTGTCGGGCGCGATGATGCGATGATCAAAACCAGCGGCAACCGCATATCACCGACCGAAATTGAGGAAGCTGCTGTGGAAAGTGGACTAGTCTCGGAAGCCTGTGCCTTGGGCCGCAAGGACGATCGGCTGGGTGCGACCATAATCCTTTTCGTGCGTGGCAGCGGCGATGATGACGGGCTGAAGTCATATTTGAAAATGACTTTGCCCAATTTCATGCAACCCGCCGAAATCCATTGGCTTGATACCTTCCCGAAAAGTGCAAACGGTAAACTTGATCGCAATATATTGGCGCTAAGGTTGGCGGCGTGAAAGAAACTGGTCCCATCCCAGATGGTTACGGCGCCATCGACGGCGAACTTGCCATTGGCGGTATGACCGCCTCTGCACTGGCGGATCGTGCCGGGGATACCCCTTTGTTTGTGTATTCTGCCGATCATGTGCGCCGATGCGTTGCGAATTTGCGGGCTGCCATGCCAAAGCGTCTGGCGATACATTATGCGATGAAGGGCAATCCGTTCCCGCCGGTGCTTGAACTGATGAACGGCCTTGTCGACGGCTTCGATATTGCATCAGGCGGCGAGCTTGAATTGGTACTGGCTGCAGGGGTACACGCAACCAAGATTAGCTTTGCTGGTCCGGGCAAGCGCGACCGCGAATTGGAACGCGCCATTGCGCTTGGCTTAACGTTGAATTGCGAGTCCGAAGGCGAAGTCGAACGCGCTATCGTCATTGGCGCAAAACTTGGCGTGACACCGCGCCTTGCGGTTCGCGTAAATCCCAGCTTTGACCTAAAAGGTTCAGGCATGAAAATGGGCGGGGGGGCGAAGCAATTTGGCGTGGACGCAGAGCGCGTACCAACGCTTGTAAAGCGCATCATTGCCTCAGGTGCCGAATATTGCGGCTTTCATATCTATGCAGGGTCGCAGGCACTCAAAGCCGACGCGATCATACAAATGCAGGCACAGACGCTCGCGTTGGTGGCTGAACTGACGGAAGCTATCGGTGTAGCGCCGCCGCATGTCAATTTAGGCGGCGGCTTTGGCATACCTTACTTCCCGGGTGATACGCCGGTCGATATCGTCGCCGTGGGCGAGGCGCTGGGCGTGCAGGTCGGCCAGATCGCCAAGAGCGTGGTCTTCCGCCGCAAGGCCGACGACCAAGCGGTGCTGGTCATCGCCTCGGGCGACCGCCGCATCGCGGTCATCGACTACGGCCCGCGCAGCGGCAAGCCCCTGCTGGTCATGCACGGGGCCACCACCGGCCGGCGGTTGCCGAAGCCTGTGAGCCCCGCACTGTCCAGCGCCTGATCCACAGTGGCCATGCGGCTGGCGTGGGGGGCGCCGGCCGTGCCCACATGGGCGCGGTCCAGTTGCCTGAGATCCAGCGGCAGGGAGCCTGTCATGCCCTGGAAGGCCATCAGGTCCTCGGCCAGGGCGTCGATGTTGGCCGGCATGTTGTCCTGGGGCCAGGGCACGGTCAGTTTGGGCTTGCGGTTTTCGCCCTCGGTCACGCAGCCGGCGAGCAGCCCCACCGCCGGCGCCGCTGTATCCGCCCCCGGCAGCCGCGCATGCATATTGCCGAAGGCATCGAAGCTCGCGTCGATCCCCTCGGCACGCAGCGCCGCCACCGTGTCGGGCCGAGCGTTTGTTCCCAGCATCACCTCGGCGGGGTCGCCGGGCAGCACTTCCATTGCGAGAAAAACGATCGCG
>CALDKP010000357.1 GCA_937898535.1 uncultured Sphingomonadales bacterium
GCGCTGCGTTTGGCGCGTAAGCTGGCCGAGCTGATTGATGAACTTGAAGTCGATTTGGTCGATTTCGATGCGTTGTCAGACATCGCAATTGAGGCTGATCTCGCCGGACATTGGCAACGTGCTTATGGTCAGCTTTTGACGATCTTGCCTGCCTATCGTGCCGAACTTGCGGCGCGGAAATTGATGGGCCCTGCGGAACGCCGAAATCAGCTTCTGGCGGGGCTGGAACGCCGTCTGGCTGAAAGTTGTTTGGACATGCCGATCGTTGCGGTTGGCATTACGACATCAGCCAAAGCCGTCGCAAAATTGCTGCGCCGTGTTGCCCTCATTCCAAATGGGCATGTCATCCTGCCCGGTGTTGACCTCGAACTGGCTAAGGGCCGCTGGGACAGTCTGTCTGCCGCAGTTGAAGCCGATAATGTGCCCGCGCGCCGCCGGAATTTTGAGGTGCATCCCCAATTCCACTTGAAACATTTGCTCGACCTCATGGGGATCGATCGCAACGAAATCGATATCTTGCCAACTGCACGCGTCGAACGCGTGGCCGATACCATTTCGGAAATTTTCTGCCTGCCTGAACATAGCATCGGGTGGCAAGAACTGGCACCGTCGCGCAAGGCACTATTACATACGCAATGGTTTGAGGCTGATGATAGCGCGCTGGAAGCAAAGGCCATTGCTGTGCGCATTCGCGGGGAATTGGAGCAAGCCGAAAAACGGATCGCGTTGATTACGCCTGACCGTGAACTGGCGGTTCGCGTTGCGGCGCAGCTGCATCGTTGGGACATATATGTTGACGACAGCGCGGGCATACCGCTTTTGCAAACGCCAAATGGCTCGCTGGCGCTTGCTCTCGTTGATGCGATTTCGAGCCGGTTTTCCGGAACATCGGTATTGGCGATTGCCAAGCACCCGTTGGTGCATGCAGGGCCCGACAGGCTCGATTGGCTCGACAAAGTGCGGCTGTTAGATCTCGAATTGCGCGGAACAGCCAACGGTGTCGGACTGGGTGCCATCACGCGGCGGTTGGAAAATGCTCGCAAAGTGAAACCAGAGCTGGTTGAATGGTGGCAGGGCTTTGGTCAAATTCTTGCGCCGCTGGAAAATGTCGATGGGCAACCCTTCAGCTTCATCATCGATGCACTGCGCGACGTTGCGACGAACTTGACCGATGGCGCTGTTTGGCGCGGGGCAAGTGGCCGCGAACTTGGACGGATGTGGGAAGAAGTAAGCGGCGGTGACCTCTCGACGCTTGGCCGTATTGATGCCACAGGCTTGGCGACGACGTTTAACGAAATTTTTTCAAGCGCTGTGGTGCGTCCACCATATGGCGGGCATCCGCGTGTGGCCATTTACGGTCTGTTGGAAGCAAGATTGCAGCAGGCGGACCTTATCATCTGTTCGGGGTTGAACGAGGGAACATGGCCGCAAAAAGCGCAGCCGGACCCTTGGCTCGCGCCCGCCATCCGGCGGCATTTGAAACTGCCGACATTGGACCGGAATATCGGACTGTCGGCGCATGATCTTGCGACCGCATTGGGTGGTCGCGAAGTGTTGTTAACGCGCGCGCGGCGCGACCGCGGCGGGCCAACCGTGGCCTCGCGCTTTCTGCTGCGGATTAAGGCGCTTACGGCCGACAAAATGGAGCAGGACCAACAATCTCTTGCACTGGCAGCACAGCTGGACGAACCCGCCAATAAGGTTCCGTTTGAAAGTCGCCCATTACCGCGTCCGTCGGCACAGCAGCGATTGGTTAGTCTGTCCGTCACGGATTTCGATCAGTTGAAGTCCGACCCCTATTCATTTTACGCAAAACGTATTCTTGGCCTCCGTGTGCTGGAAAAGGTCGATCCTGAACCGAGTTTCGCATGGCGCGGATCGTTGGTGCATGATTTGTTGGAGCAGTGGTTCAAACAAGACGATTGCGCCGTCGATAAGCTCGTGCAGCGTGTGGATGACTTGCTTGCACAAGAGGCAACGGATCCGTTGTTACGTGCATTGTGGCAACCACGTATTGCCGCTGGCCTGCGCTGGGTGGCCGAAGAAACCAAGCGGCAAATGAACGACCATGGGCGCGTTGTTGCCGTGGCCGAACAACCCGGGAAGGTCGACATCATGGGCATAACCGTGAACGGACGCGTTGACCGGATTGATAGGCTTGCGGACGGAAGTCTGGTGATCGTGGATTATAAAACCGGCATGCCACCATCGACCAAGCAAGTGAATGCGGGCTTCGCCCTCCAGCTTGGCCTCATCGGTTATATGGCCGAGCAGATGGCGATCAAAGGTGTGGCGGGATTGGCGACCAAATTTGAATATTGGAGCCTTGCGAAAAACAATCAGAAGTTCGGACATATCGCAGTCCCGACGAGCACGCGGACGAACGATAACAAGCCTGCAAGCACGGAGTTTGTGGCCTTTGCCGTCGCGCAAGCAGAAGAGGCTATTGCGCAATGGATTTTGGGCGACGCGCCCTTCACCGCAAAGCTGCATCCTGAATTTGCGCATTATGGTGACTATGACCAATTGATGCGATTGCAGGAATGGAATGGCCGGCAATCGATTTCGGAGGAGCAGGCATGACCTCTGAATCATCGACGCTAAAGCCGCTCATTCCGGCGCAACGCAGCGCCGTCATCCCCGGCGATAACATTTGGCTTAGTGCATCTGCAGGAACCGGCAAAACGCAGGTTTTAACCGCGCGTGTGATCCGGCTGCTTTTGGAAAGCGACGTCGAACCTGAAAATTTGTTGTGCATCACCTTTACGAAGGCTGGCGCGTCCGAAATGGCGGACCGGATAAACGAGCTTTTGGCGTCATGGGTGCAGCGCGAAGATAGTGCGCTGTTTCATGACCTTGAAGCGATTGGCGCGAACGCGGGACCAGATGCCCGAAAACGCGCACGCCAGCTTTTTGCAAAGGTGTTGGACGCGCCCGGTGGCGGCCTACAAATACTGACCATCCACAGTTTCTGCCAGTCGTTGCTTGGCAGCTTCCCCGAAGAAGCCGGATTGGTTCCGGGATTCAAACCGATTGAAGGACGCGAGCAGCAAGAATTGTTGCGCGAAGCATTGGTCAACCTCGTGCTTGAAGCCGAAGCGCGCGGCGACACGAAAATGGTCAAAGACCTGCAGGAACTTTCCCTGAATATGGGCGAGGACGGTGCGCTGCGGTTCTTGCACAGGGCAGCGGCATCGCCCGATGTCATGACCATGATACCCAATGATGCCGGCGCGGTGGTCTGGGCACGGCGACTGGCAGGCGTTCATTTCGACGGCCCTGTTGA
>CALDKP010000358.1 GCA_937898535.1 uncultured Sphingomonadales bacterium
TTGCCCCCAAAAAAGGTAGAATTCAGGAGGAATTGCAAAAGTTTTTTAGGCAGGCTGTTCAAAATATATGATTTAAAATCAGGTATTTACTGACAATAGCGACAAAATTCCCATAAATTCCCTCTTTTCATCCATAAAATCCCTTGTTATGCCCAGTCATCCAAGGGGTGGATTCCTGATCATATCGGTCGTTTCGGCGTCCGCATGGCGAAGTGCTTCGCCATGATCGGCAATCTGCGCCCTGTTCAGGGGGGTGTTTCGGACGGTGTCAGCGTTGGTGGTCTATGCAGGTTCGGGGGTGTCGGGTGTCGACGCCAAGGGCCGCACGACCATACCCGCCGAAATCCGCGACAGCGTATTGCAATCCAGCGGCAGCAACAGCGTTTGCATTTCGCGCCACAGCAGCCTTCCTTGCCTCATCGGTTTTGGTAGCGCTGAACGTCTCAAGCTGCGCGCAGATATCGAGGTACAATGGCAAAGCGCCGTTAACCGCGGCACCGACTTTGACCGCGAACTGGCCGGTGTTTCTGCATCTTCCATCTTTGAAACCGCTTTTGAAGCCAGCGGCCGTTTCGTGCTGTCGCCGATGCTCAAGCATTTTGGCCGCATTGACGACCGCGCATTTTTCTTCGGTGCGACTACGCACTTCATGCTTTGGAACCCTGACGTTTTCCTGAAGGAAGCGCCAGCCGCGTTCAACCCTGTCAAGGACGAGCTGAACTATTGGCTGTCCCAAGGCAAGCGCGACAAATGAGCGCTTTAGCCCCCCATATTCCAGTCTTACTGGATGAAGTGATTCACTCTCTGGCCATCACCCCTGGCGCTGAGATCGTGGATGGTACCTTCGGTGCAGGTGGATACAGCCAAGCGATACTGGCTGGCGGCGCGCGCGTTTACGCGTTCGACCGCGATCCTGATGCACTATCAGAAGGTGCGGACCTTGCAGGCCGCAGTGGAGGCGCATTGCGTCTTTACTCGGCCTGCTTTTCTATCATGGACGACGTTTTGATGGCGGACGACATATTGTCGGTCGATGGCGTTGTTCTCGACATCGGTGTGTCGTCAATGCAGCTCGACCGCGCAGAGCGTGGCTTTTCGTTTCAAAAGGATGGTCCGCTGGATATGCGCATGGCGCAGGACGGCATGTCTGCCGCTGACTTTGTAAACGAAGCCGACGAAGCCGACATTGCGGACATCATTTATCGTTATGGCGAAGAGCACCGCTCGCGACGCATCGCCCGTGCAATCGTTGCTGCCCGGCCAATCGAAACCACCGCGCAACTCGCGGCCATCGTTCGTAAAGCAGTCGGTCATAAGCCTGGCGCGCCTAAAGACCCTGCCACCCGGGCTTTTCAGGCGATCCGCATTCATGTGAACCGCGAGTTGGATGAATTGACCGACGGATTGGAAGCTGCTGAGCGTATGCTTAAGCCCGGTGGACGGCTGGCGGTCGTCACCTTCCACAGCCTTGAAGATCGGATCGTGAAGCAATTCCTGCGTCGCCGCAGTGGCGCAGAAAGTGCTGGTTCACGCCATGTCCCAACGGTCGGCAGCGCGGGACCGCAACCCACTTTCGAAAAAGCGGATAAAGCCATTCGCCCTTCAGAAGCCGAACTTACCCGCAATCCAAGGTCGCGTTCCGCCACTTTGCGATCGGCAACCCGTACACACGCACCCGCATGGGCAACAGGAGGACTGGCAGCATGAGTCTCGCCATGAAAAGACTTAAGAACCTGGGCTGGCTTGCGCTGGTGTTCATGGTTGCGATCCTGTTGTACCCGCTGTCGCTTAATGTTGCCGCGACACACAGTGACCTTGTCGCGGTTGACCGTGAAATTTTGGAAACAAAGCGTGAGATCAGCTTTCTTCAGGCTGAAATTCGCACGCGCGCCAGCCTGCAGCAGTTGGAAGAGTGGAACGAACTTTTGTACGGCTATCAGCCCCCATCGGCGGACCAATTTGTCAATGGCGAAGCTGCGCTTGCTGGCCTGACCGGCGATCTTCCTGATACAAAGCCCGTCATGATGGCTGCTGCAAATATCCCTGCGCCACAAGTTGTTGCCGAACCTGAGGTTGCGCCGGAAGATATCGTTGAAACGCCAAAGCCGGCAGCTCCAAAGGCCGCTGCAACTAAGGCTGTTGCCACGAAACTTGCGGCCAACGACGTTCAAATCTTTGCCAACCCTGTAAAGCGTGCTGCGGCCAAAGTAGAAGCTCCGAAAGTAGAGCAGAGCCGCACCGAGCGTTTGGCGCGGATGGATGAAAAGCTTTTGTCGGACGACCTCTTGCGCGATATTTCGGCAAAAGCTGCTAAAGAACGCCGTCGTTAATGACGCCGCAAACGGCCCGCACCACGACCCGTAAAAGCGGCGTCGGTACGCCTCCGTTTGCAGCGCACGGTTTTTGGCGGCTGCTGGTTTTGCTCGCCGCTTTTGGCATGTTCGTTATCTTGCTCATCGGGCGATTGGCGACACTCGCCTTGTTTGAAAGCTCGCGGGCTTATGGTGCAACCAGCACGGAATATGTGCCCGAGCGTGGCGATATCGTTGACCGCAACGGCATTCCGCTGGCGCGTAGTATCTATGGCTACGCCATTTGGGTGAAGCCCGCTGACCTGCTGGGCGACCGCAAGCAATTGGCTAACCAGCTTGCCGCCATCTTCCCCGACACACCGGCTGCAGAATTTTATGCCAAGTTGACCGCTGACAAACCCGGCTATCTGCGCAAGCGCGCACTGCCCGAGCAAGTCAAGCAGGTCCACGACCTTGGCGAGATTGCCATTGAATTCCCGCGTGAGGCAACGCGTCTGTACCCGCAGCACGATATGGCAGCGCACGTCCTCGGCTTTGTGAACCGCGATGGCCGCGGCGCGATGGGGATGGATCGGGTCATGAACGATTACCTGCGCGACCCTTCGAAACGCTCGACCCCGTTGAACTTGGCGTTGGATGTCCGCGTGCAGGCCGCGCTTGAAAGCGAGCTTGCTTCGGGCATGACTGCAACGAACGCAAAAGGTGGAGCTGGCGTCATATTGGATGTTGCGACAGGTGAAGTAATCGCCATGGCAACATTGCCTTCGTTCAACCCCAACCGACCTTCGTTCGCGAATATTCCGGACCTTGGACAACCGATCGTTGATGGCCGCTACCCCATTTCGCGGCAAACGAACAACGTCACGAACCGCGTGTATGAACTTGGCTCCACCTTCAAACCGCTGACCGTGGCTGCTGCGTTGGACGCAGGCACGGTGCGTGACTTGTCCGTACGGTATGATGCGACCAAGCCACTTCAATTCGGCAGGTTCAAGATCCGGGATTCGCATTCGTCGGACCGCTGGCTGAACACGCCCGAAGCGTTGATCCACAGTTCGAATATTGTGACCGCGCAAATTGCCGACAAATTGGGTGCCGCCCGAATGGATGCGATGTTGCGTAATATGCATTTTAACGCGCGCCCCGACATCGAATTGGCAGAAAAGGCCATGCCGCTCTATCCCAAATCATGGGATCGCCTGACCAATATGACGGTGGGCTTCGGACATGGTATCGCGGTTACACCCATGCATTTGGCCAGCGCTTATGCGGCGATGGTCAATGGCGGCATTTATCGCCCGGCCACGATGTTCAAGATGAAATCCGATGCCAAAATTCCCGGCAAGCGCGTCTTTACCGCTGCGACCAGCGCACGGATGCGTCAGCTGATGCGGATGATTGTCGTCGACGGCACAGGCAACCAAGCCGACGCCTTGGGCTATCGCGTGGGCGGCAAGACAGGATCGGCGGAAACACCGGGCGTTGGCGGTTACAACCGTACGCTCGTTGTTTCGACCTTTGCGGCAGCGTTCCCGATGGACAATCCGCGTTATGTTGTGCTTGCCATGCTGGACGAGCCACAGGGCACTGAAGCCTCAAGCTTTCAGCGGACGGCTGGCTTTACAGCAGCGCCAGTGGTTCGGAAGACGATTACACGCGTCGGTCCATTGATGGGAATTATTCCTGACATGAAACGCGATGTTGATGTATCGGAACTCATGCCTTTATTGTGGAAGGCGAAGGGAGAGCAATAGTGAAGCTCGGGCAATTGGTAAGCGATGCCGATCCGGCATTTGCCGACAGAACAGTGACCGGCTTTGCCATCGACCATCGGAAGATTGCGCCCGGAACGGTTTTTGGTGCCTTTACGGGCGCCAGTTTCAACGGCGAAGATTTCATCGATGCCGCGATTGCCGCGGGTGCGGTGGCTATCGTCGCGCGTCCGGAGGCAAAAGTCACAGGCGCCTTGCATATCGCAGATGCGGAACCACGCCGCGCCTTTGCGCAACTGGCTGCGTCATATTTTCGTCCCTTTCCCGGGCAGATTGCAGCCGTCACGGGCACAAATGGCAAGACATCAACCGCTGAACTCACCCGGCAGCTTTGGCGTATGGCGGGGCACAATGCGGCGTCGATCGGCACATTGGGCATTACAACGGCGTCTGACCAAACAACGACCGGGCTGACAACGCCCGACATCGTGACCTTTCTTGCGAACATGTCTGGTCTGGCCCGCGAAGGCGTAAGCCACGCGATATTTGAAGCGTCGAGCCACGGTCTGTCGCAATATCGCAGCGAAGGGGTTCGGGTTTCGGTGGCCGCATTCACGAATTTGAGCCGCGATCACCTTGATTATCATGGCACGATGGAAAGCTATTTCGACGCGAAGATGCGTTTGTTCGACGAGGTTGTCGATGAAAATGGCTGCGCCGTCATCTGGGCAGACGATGTCTGGTCGGATCAAGTCATTGCACGGGCGCGTAAACGCGACCTGCGGATGATTACCGTGGGCGAAAAGGGCAAGGGTGTGCAATTGCTCTCGCGCGAAGCCACGCAGCTTGGCCAAACACTTGAGCTGCGGATTCAGGGCGACGTGTACAAAGTGAAGTTACCGCTGATCGGAGCTTATCAAGCCGCAAACGCGCTTGTCGCCGCTGGCGTCGTGATGGCGAGTGGCGGCGACGTGGAAAGCCTGCTGTCGCATCTCGCGCGGTTGCAGCCCGTCCGTGGCCGACTGGAGCGCGCCGTCATTACCAAGAGCGGCGCACCCGTCTATGTCGATTATGCGCACACGCCCGACGGCCTACGCGCGGCAATCGCGGCATTGCGTCCGCATACAAAGGGCAAGCTGATCACGGTCTTTGGCGCAGGTGGTGACCGCGATACGGGCAAGCGTCCGGAAATGGGTGCGGTTGCGGTTGCGGATTCCGACGTCGTGATCGTCACCGACGATAATCCACGCAGTGAAGATCCATCGCTCATTCGCGCAGACATCATGGCCGGCGCGCCCGGCGCACATGAAATTGGCGACCGGCGCTATGCCATTGCCTTTGCCATCGAACATGCCGAACCCGATGATATCGTCCTGATCGCGGGCAAGGGGCACGAACAGGGGCAAATCATCATGGGCCGCGTTTTACCGTTTGACGATGTCGAAGTCGCGCGGGAATGTGCAGCATGACGCCCTTGTGGACTTTTGAAGAATTGCTGGCCGCGACCGGCGGGACAGCTGCCGGACATTTTGACGTCCATGGTGTTGCGTTCGATTCCCGCGAAATCGGGGCAGGGGATTTGTTCTTTGCGCTCAAGGGTGCCGAAACGGATGGACATCGGTTCATCGAGACAGCATTTGCCAATGGCGCGGCCGGCGCGATCGTTTCGCAGCCGGTGCCTTTTCCGCATATTCTGGTCAGCGACACGATGCAGGCGCTTGAGGCGCTTGGCCATGCGTCACGCGCACGGACCAAGGCCAAGATTATCGGCGTAACGGGTTCTGCGGGTAAAACGGGAACCAAAGAAGCGCTCTATGCTGCGCTGGACCGTTATTCACGCGGGCGCGCACACCGGTCGGTCAAAAGTTATAACAACCATGTCGGCGTACCGCTCAGCCTCGCGCGTATGCCCGCAGACTGCGACTTCGGCATTTTCGAGATGGGCATGAACCATGCCGGTGAAATGCGCGCGCTCAGCAAGATTGTGCGCCCTGACGTCGCGATCATCACCACCATTGCCCCGGCGCACATCGAGTTTTTCAAGGATGAAGGCGCCATTGCGGATGCCAAGGCCGAGATATTTGAAGGATTGGCCGAAGGTGGCACTGCCATCTTGCCCGCCGATAGTCCGCATTATGCGCGGCTTCGTGCCGCGGCCGAACATTATGCCGGCAACATCATGTCCTTTGGCTTTAGCGCGGATGCCGATGTCCGCGTGGTCGACCATATGCAGGCAGAAGGGGGCACGCTGATCACCGCGAAAGTGCGTGAGAATATGCTGTCCTTCACGCTGTCGCAACCCGGAGAGCATTGGATTGCCAACAGCATGGCGGTTTTGGGAGCGGTTTCGGCCGCAGGCGGGGATCTGGCTTCGGCTGGCCTTGCCATGGCGGAAATGGGCGGCCTTGCCGGACGCGGCGCGCGCCATATCATCCGCATTGGGGATGGTACTGGCCATCTCATTGACGAAAGCTACAACGCCAACCCTGCATCCATGCTGGCGACGATCGGTCAGTTGGGACAAGCATCCGGTGGCCGCCGGATTGCTGTTTTGGGCGCGATGAAGGAACTCGGTGCCAAAAGTGCGCATTATCACAGCGCGCTCGCCGCACCCTTGGCCGCCGCAAAGGTAGATTTTGCACTGCTCGTCGGTCAAGAGATGGAAATTCTCGCCGAAGAGTTGAAAGCAGGGGTTGAGGGGCCAGCCAATTTCGCGCATTGCGCGACCGCGCAGGAGGCATTGGCCCTTCTGCAAAATTATCTTTGCGCATCAGACACGATATTGGTCAAAGGTTCCAATAGTATGGGACTTTCCTCCATCGTCAGCGCGCTGACGGGTGGGAAAAACTAATGCTGTATATATTGGCCGAATATCTTGGTTTCCCGGGTCTGTTGAACCTTATCCGCTATCTCAGTTTCCGTTCGGGGGCCGCCGTTGCCACCGCGCTGATTATCGGTCTTTTGATCGGTCCGCGCTTCATCAGCATGCTGCGTGTCCGTCAGGGGAAGGGCCAGCCCATTCGCAGCGACGGCCCGCAATCCCACCTTGCCAAGGTCGGCACGCCGACCATGGGCGGCCTGATGATATTGGTGTCGGTCGGTGTCTCGATGCTGCTGTGGATGGACCTGACCAATGTGTATGTTTGGGCATGTCTGCTGGTCACCGCAGGCTTTGGCACCGTCGGATTTCTCGACGATTATGACAAGGTCAAAAAGCGCAGTCACAAGGGCGTTTCGGGCAGAGTCCGGCTGCTGATGGAGTTCGCGATTGCGGGCGTTGCGGTGTCGCTGATTGTATCGCAATCAGGCGGCATGTTGTATCTGCCCTTCGTCAATGGTCCCGTTGTTGATCTGGGTTGGTGGTATGTACCGTTTGGCGCGTTTGTTATCGTGTCCTTTGGCAATGCGGTGAACCTGACCGATGGCCTTGACGGATTGGCTACTATGCCAGTGATTATCGCGTCAGTCGCATTCATGCTTATCGTCTATATGGTGGGTAACGCCAAATATGCGGCCTATTTGGGCATCCCCTTTTACTTGGGCGCTGGCGATCTTGCGATGTTGTGCGGCGCAATCGTGGGCGCTGGTTTGGCGTTCCTGTGGTTCAACGCGCCGCCTGCTGCGGTGTTCATGGGCGATACGGGCAGCCTTGCCTTGGGCGGCACGTTGGGCGCGATCGCGGTTGTCGCGCATCATGAATTTGTGCTCGCTATCATTGGCGGACTTTTCGTGATCGAAGCGCTGTCGGTCATCATTCAGGTGTTCTGGTTCAAACGCACCGGAAAGCGTATCTTCCGCATGGCGCCCATCCACCACCATTTTGAACAGCTTGGCTGGTCGGAACCGACCGTTGTTATCCGTTTCTGGATTGTCGCTTTCGTGCTCGCGCTTGCAGGGCTATCAACGCTCAAGCTCAGATGATTACTACCCCCGCCTTCAAAGACCGTAAGTTTGCGATACTGGGGCTTGCGCGCTCCGGCCTTGCAGCTGCGCGGTCGCTGGTTGCGGGTGGTGCTGAAATTCTTGCATGGGATAATGACGAAGGCGCGCGCGCCAAAATTGCCGATATTGCGATCATTGGCGATCCGTTGCTGGCGGACCTGTCGGGCTATGATGCGATTGTTGTATCGCCCGGCGTGCCCATCAACTGCCATCCCATAGCGGACAAGGCGAAGGCGGAAGGGCTGCCGTTAATCGGCGACATCGAATTATTCGCAATGGCGCGGGCAAGTCTGCCGCCGCACCATGTTGTCGGCATTACCGGCACCAATGGGAAATCGACGACGACCGCCTTGGTCCACCATGTGTTGGAGTGCGCTGGGCTGCCCGTTCGCATGGGCGGAAACATTGGCTTGCCAATTTTGTCGCAGGCACCGCTGCCCGCAGGCGGTGTATATGTGTTGGAGCTTTCCAGCTATCAGATCGACATTACCCGTTCCCTGTCGTGCGATGCGGCCGCGTTGATTAACCTGTCACCCGATCATCTGGATCGCTATGATGGTTACGCAGGCTATGTCGCTTCCAAGGCGCGCCTGTTCGACATGCAGACCGGAAATACGCATTCCGTGTTTGGCAAAGGTGACGCCGATACCGAGCAGGTGTATCGCGATGTGCTTGCGCGACGCGGTGCTGAATTGGTACATCTGGCAGACCCGGCGTTGGTCGCAGGGCAGGCGGATTGGCCTTCGTTGCAAGGCCCTCATAATCTGCAGAATATCGCCGTCGCCATCGCGATTGTGGAATCGCTTGGCGTGACTGAGGCGCAATGGCGCCCAGCAATGGCGACATTTCAAGGTCTTGCGCACCGGATGGAGGTCGTTGCCGAACGCAATGGCGTCTTGTTCGTCAACGACAGCAAGGCCACCAACGCAGCATCGACGGCACCCGCGCTTGCGGCCTATCCACGCGTTCACTGGATCGTCGGCGGTCTGCCCAAGACAGATAATTTGGACGAGTGCATTCCCAATTTCGGCCATGTCGTGAAAGCCTATACCATTGGTGAAGCGGGACCATTGTTTCACGAACTGCTGTCGCCGCATATGCCGGTCGAGCGTAGCGAAATGATGGGCACGGCGGTTTGTTCCGCCGCTGCCCAAGCAGAGCCAGGCGATGTTATCATGCTGTCGCCCGCTTGCGCGTCATTCGACCAATTCAAAGATTTTGAGGCGCGCGGTGACGCGTTCCGGGCGATTGTTGAGGCGCTATGAACGGCGAACGTAAAGAAGTTCCTTGGGTGCTGGCCGCAAAGACCGGAAAAATCGGCTTTGCGAACCGGCTTGGCCGTGGCGACCGATCGCCGCTTGGCGTGTGGTTCTGGGAACTCGACCGCGTGTTATTGTCGCTGATGATGGTTTTGATTGCGATCGGCTTGCTGGCGGTTGCGGCGGGGTCCCCCGCAGGTGCACAGCGTCTGTCGTCGTCCACAACGCAATTGTCATCTTTGCACTTCTTCTACCGGCAATTGATTTGGGTGATTATCGGGGTGCCGTTGATGCTTCTCGTATCGATGTATCCGCGCGAACAGGCACGCCGCTTTGGGGTTTTCTTCTTTTGCGTTTTCTTTGTGTTGCTGGCGCTGGTGCCCATCATTGGCCGCGAGGTGAACGGGTCGCAGCGCTGGATTGGCGCGGGTTTTGCGGGGCTTCAGCCATCCGAATTTCTCAAACCCTTTTACGCCGTCGCAATGGCATGGATTATCAGCTGGCGGTTGAAAGACCCTAGCTTGCCGGTGCTCGTCCTGAGCAGCATCGTAACGGGTTTTGTCTGCTTCTTCTTGTTGTTGCAGCCTGACCTTGGCCAGACCATTTTGTTCATGGGCACATGGTTTGCGTTGATGATGGTGGCCGGCGTCCCGGCATCACGGCTGTGGGGACTCATCATCAGCGGCGTCGTGTTTATCGTGCTGGCCTATAATTTCTATCCGGTCGCAACGCAGCGCATCGATGCATGGATTTTCGGCACAGAAGGCCTGACGCATGACAAGATGGCGTTGGCGACGTTGACCAACGGTGGTTTCATCGGTCTTGGCCCCGGCCTTGGCATCAAAAAATATTCGCTGCCTGAAGGACATACCGATTATATCTTCTCCGTCATTGGTGAAGAATTCGGTTTGTTGGCGTGCATCGTTATCGCCATTTTGTATTTCGCCATTTTGGTCCGCATCATCATTCGGCTGCTCGATGAAAAAGACCAGTTTGTGGTTCTGGCCGTAACGGGGCTTGGTGCGCAATTTTGTGGTCAGGCGATGATCAACATGGCGGTTAACCTTGGTGTCTTTCCGTCCAAGGGCATGACCCTGCCGTTTATCAGCTATGGTGGATCGTCCATTTTGGCGCTGTCGGTGACCTGCGGTCTCATCTTGGCACTGACGAAGCGTAACCCATATCTTGACCGGTCGCTGTATATGGTGAAGGGATAACGTCCATGACCACTTCTCGGCATTATGTGTTGGCCGCTGGCGGGACAGGGGGGCATCTTATCCCTGCGTTTGCGCTGGGGCAGGAACTTCTGAACAGAGGCCACCATGTTGCCTTGATAACCGACGCGCGCGGTGCGAAAATTCCGGGCTGCCCCGAGAAGATGGCAACGCACATTTTGCCTGCAGGCCGTATCACAAAAAGCCCGCGCAGTTGGCTGCCCGGCATTCAGGCTATCGCTGAAGGTCGAAAGATGGCGCGGCGCCTGTACGCCAGCTTTGAACCAACGGCAGTTGTTGGCTTTGGCGGATATCCCGCATTCCCAGCCTTGCTGGGCGCATTTGCCGAAAAAATTCCGACGATCATTC
>CALDKP010000359.1 GCA_937898535.1 uncultured Sphingomonadales bacterium
GAGTTCAGACGTGTGCTCTTCCGATCTTCAGTATCGATACAATGAATATCTCAGCGAACCGAAAGTAACCGGTGCACGCGTGCTGCTCGTGCGTGAACCCGGTAAAATCCACAATATCGTGCTTCAGGCGCGCGCCACGGCGCTGGTGCGCGATCTCGTCAACCGTCCGGCTGGTGACCTTGGTCCCGATGCGCTTGAGGCCGAGGCAAAACGCATCGCCAAGGTGCATAAGGCAGATGTGGCAGTGACAGCAGGCGAAGCTTTGGAAGCGGGCTTCCCGCTGATCCATGCTGTCGGCAAAGCAGCGGCGCGCGAACATGCCCCACGGTTGATTGAGCTGGAATGGGGCGACCCGCGCCACCCACGCATCGCGATTGTGGGCAAAGGCATAACGTTCGACAGCGGTGGTCTTGATATTAAACCAGCGAGCGGCATGCGGCTGATGAAGAAGGATATGGGCGGCGCTGCCCATGCGCTTGCGCTGGCGGAGCTTATCATGGCTGCGCATTTGCCAATACGCTTGCATATGCTCGTGGCCGCTGCCGAAAACAGCATATCGGGTAATGCGATGCGGCCGGGCGACATCGTTAAAAGCCGTAAGGGCATTACGGTTGAAATCGACAATACCGATGCGGAAGGCCGCCTTGTGCTTGCCGACGCGTTGACCAAAGCGGTTGAGGATGCGCCCGAACTTATAATCGATTTCGCGACGCTGACCGGCGCGGCGCGCGTTGCCTTGGGGCCTGATTTGCCGGCGATGTTCAGCAATGACGATGACGCCGCAGACGCGTTGATCGCAGCATCAAAGGCGCAGGCTGACCCGCTGTGGCGGATGCCATTATGGGCACCGTATATGGAGCTTTTGGATAGCGATATCGCGGACATGACAAACAGTGGCGGGCCTTTTGCCGGCGCAGTAACGGCGGCGCTCTTTATGCAGAAATTCGTTCCTGATGATGTGCCTTGGGTGCATCTGGACACCTTTGCATGGCGACCAACGAATAAGCCTGGTCGGCCAAAGGGCGGCGAAGCCCTTGGATTGCGCGCTGTCTTCGGCTATCTGGCGGACAAATATCCGGCACGTTAGGGTGCCATCACATGTTACATTGTCGGGGGCGTAAGTAGGTGGCAGACGGACACATGGGGGCAGGGAAGCGGCCCATATATACATTAAGTGGGCACAGCCTTGTCGGAGACAAGCGCACAACGCCCATTCGCGGGGACCTTGCCGACATCAGTCTGGCTGGAAAGCTGTTCGCGCCGCATTACGCCGTACCGATGCTGCGCACGGGCATTGCGCCGGTTACCGACATTCATGCCGAGGCGCACGCCACATCCATGCCCGTTAGCGCGTTAATGCACGGTGAGGCGTTCGCTGTGCTTGATGTCGCGGGCGAATGGGCATGGGGCTATTGCCTGCACGACAATTATTTAGGTTATGTCCGCTTTGCCGAGCTTGGCGATGATTTTGACGCCACACATATCGTCAGCGCGCCTGCGACATTGCTGGTTTCCGCACCATCGACAAAGGCGCCTGTGCTGGCGCGTTACCCCATGGGTGCGCAATTACTGT
>CALDKP010000360.1 GCA_937898535.1 uncultured Sphingomonadales bacterium
CCTTGTATGCCGCGACAAAACCTTCGGGCATGACCACTTTGCCGTCTTTCAAGCGCGCACCAACGGTGTCGCCTATCCGGTTGAGTGGGGCAAATTCGCCCTCGGCAAATGCGCCAATGCCTTCCACAATCGCTTGAACCATATCGGGCGTGGCATCGGCGAAGCGCTCATGTTGCGACAAGGCTTCGATACCTACGATATGCTTCAGGACAAATGTTTGCTCAGTAACGGGTGCAGAAAAGGCCATGGTTGGTAAAAAATCCTGTTAAATCGTGTCGACGAAGGCCTATAGCCGCGAATGATGTTTGGCTCAAATACCTTGGGGAATGGCTGGGTCCTGCCCGCTGATGACGCTGCAATAACGGCGGCGATGGAGCTTTTGCGTTCCGGTCAAATCGTCGCGATTCCCACCGAGACGGTATATGGCCTCGCGGCGGATGCCAGTAATGCCGATGCAGTTGCCAAAATTTATGCGGCAAAGGGGCGTCCGGACTTTAATCCGCTGATTGTGCATGTTGCGGACCAATCGGCCGCCGAAAACCTGGCTGATTTCAGCCCGATGGCACATCAGTTGGCGCAGGCATTTTGGCCGGGACCGCTTACGCTGGTGCTTCCGCTCCGGCCTGACGCCGACATTGCGGGTGCCGTCACGGCGGGGTTGCCGACAATTGCATTACGATGCCCCGCCCATCCCGTCATGCAGGCGCTGCTTAAAAAAGCCGGCCTGAACATTGCCGCACCGTCCGCCAATAAAAGCGGTGGCATAAGCCCGACCCGTGCCGAACATGTGCTTGCGGGACTTGGCGGTGCGGTTCCGATGATCTTAGATGGAGGGCCTTGTTCTGCAGGACTCGAATCCACCATTGTTGCCGTACGCGACAAAGGTTGGCAGATTTTGAGACCGGGGCCAGTCACCGCTGCGGATATTGAGCGGGTTCTAGGGACGAGCCCCTTGGCGGCCTCCGGCGATAGCATTGAAGCGCCGGGGCAATTGGCCAGTCATTATGCACCGTCAAAGGTTGTGCGCTTAAACGCGATCCAACCAGAGCCCGGCGAGTGGCACATCGGATTCGGGGCAATTGAGGGCAATGATAATTTGTCCGCTTCAGGAGACCTGGCGCAGGCTGCAGCCAATCTATTTGACGCCCTGCATAAGGCCGATGCGAGCGCCGCATTATCAATATCGGTTGCGCCGATACCAAACGAAGGAATTGGCGTAGCAATTAACGACCGGCTGCAGCGGGCATCAATACGGTGAAATGGGCTGCTGGCATCCTGTTGATGGCGGCATTGATAACCCCAAGTGACGCCACTGCACCTGCAGATTTGGTGGCTTACCAAGCGCTTGCCCAGCAAGACCTCCGGTTGGCGACCATCGGCTATCGGCTTGCCAGCGCAAATGCACCATTTTGCGACCGGAAAACATTAAGCCCCGGCTGGGTATTACATGACGAAGCGCAGTATCCCGACAAAGGTCTAGCAAAGACAGCTTTCGTTTTTCGGTCACCGGTGGCGATATCGTCGGTTGTCAGTGGTGGCGAGGCGGCGCAGCTAGGGCTTCAGCCGGGCGATGGCGTTGCGGCCGTCTTCGGGATTGCGGCCGGCGTGGGCGGCGCGGCCTTCGATGACCAGATCGAAGTTGCCGCTGCCCTTGCGCGCGCCGGCGAGCGTGCCATCGGGCAACGCGGGTTCATACGTCAGGGCGGCAACCTTGCCTTGCGCCAATTCGGCAATCAGGCGCGCGGAGGCGTGGCTTCCCGTTTCCTCATCTGAATTGATTAAAACGTCATAGCCGATGGCCGCCGCTTGCGGCGTGGTTTCCAAAGCAGACAATGCTGCAAGGATGACGGCGATGCCGCCCTTCATGTCGACCAGAACCACGTCGCCGAGTTCTTCGCGCGAGCAGATGTGGGCGAGCGTGCCGCCGATCATGCCGGCGCCTACGAGGGCGATCTTCTTGCGTGCCATGGGGAGGTCTCCTGTGGTGTCAATGTCAGCGGAAGGTTGAGTGGCTAATACGCGGTCGCCATAAGCATGGCGATAGGCTTCTTCGCCGTAGGCCTGTC
>CALDKP010000361.1 GCA_937898535.1 uncultured Sphingomonadales bacterium
ACGTTGAGATCGTCGATCAATGCAACATCCGTCTGCCAGCATCTGAGTGCTGCCAGACTTTGTTCAGGTTCCATTTCGTCAAACTGGAGCGCAAGCTGCGGATGATCCTTGGCCAGCGCCCGGATCGTGCCGGGGATCACGGCTGCCGCGACCGACGGGAAGGCCGCAACGCGGAAATCGCCCGCAATGCGGGTATAGGCAATAAGGTCCGCCCGTGGGCTCCATTCGGGGGTCGCGTACCGCCCCGAACCAAAGCTGATCCGCCGTTGATTGGATCCATCAGCGTTCATAACATAAATCTGCTGGCTCCCCGACCGGTCACTTTCAAATACAATCTGGCGACCATCGGGGGAGAAGCTTCCGCCGACATCGATGCTGGGGGACGTTGTCAGCTTAACGGGCGTACCGCTGCCGCTTGCCGAAATCTTGTAGATGTCGGTGTTCCCCGCAACCGCCATGGAATATAATATGGTCTGCCCATCGGGCGACCAGCGCGGGGCAAAGGTCGGGTTGCGCGATTGCGTAATCAACCGCTGCCGACCCGCATCAATATCATAGACATAGATGCGTGGATTGCCGTCGACATAGGACAGATACAGGATCGATTTATAGTTGGGCGAGAAACGCGGCGTCAGCGCCGTTGACTGGCCATTGGTAATGAAACGGTGGTTTGCGCCATCTGAATCCATGATCGCCAGGCGTTTGACGCGTTTGCCCTTCGGCCCGGTTTCGGCAATGTACGCAATGCGGCTGTCAAAGAATGGCAGCTCTCCAGTCAACTTCGCATAGATTGCATCGGCACATTTGTGCGCGGCCCTGCGCCATTCGCGCGGCGGCACGTTGAAACCAAGGCGGGTGGTTTCATTGCCAAAGCCGACGTCATACAAATAACAGCCAACCGTCAGATTGCCGTCGCCGCCAACGCGGACAAAACCCTGCACCAATTGCTCGACCGTGCGGCCTTTCCAATAATCAAATTGCGGCGCCGTAACCTCAAGCAAGGCGATGGCACGCAGGCCATTGGGCCCTTGCGTTTCAAACACACCCGATGCGCGTAAGTCGGACGAGATGACTTCGGCGATTTGACGGCCAAGTGCTGCACTGTTGCCGGCCGGTGTATCGGCAGGGGCGGGGGCCACAAGTGCAGGCACGGCAATGGAGCGTGTTTTGGATGTGTCGAACTCCACCAGTTCTGGCTCATCTGCGGCAGGCGCAGGCGGCGGGGTTTGCGCGATGACGCTTTGACTGCCGACGATCAGAAGCAGGAAAGAAGCGAGCTTCCGGTAAAATGAGACGGATGTCATATGGTTCATTCCTTTATCCCGTGGCGCGCAAGCGAAGCGTGTGGGTTTTCCAGACGTCATGATATTCGGGGTCAAGCCCGTCATAGGGGGATGCCGCGCGCACCGCTTGCAAGATGCAGTCCTTTAACGGCCCAGCCTGTGGTTGGTTGCTGTCGGTCACGCCGACCTGCTTGTCAAAGCGCACCGACGTAAGCTTGCCCGATGGATCAAGGCTGAGCGTGACGAATGTCTCGATTTTGTTGATGTCGATACCCGACGGCGCGCATGCCCGAACACGGCTGCGGATTTGGCCAGCGATACTGATGCCGACTGACCGGCGCACTTCCGCGGCAGTCTTGGTGGCAGGTGTGCCAACGGCTTTGCCAGCGCCCGGTGCCTTGCCGATATTGCTGATGCTGTCTTCGAAACTGCGGCTAAGCCCGCCGGGCTTGGCTGGCGTCGTCCCTTTGCCGCTCGTGGCGGCTGCTTTGTCCGTTTTCGGCGGCGTGGCAGCGGTCTTCACCGGCTCTTTCTTGGCCGCAACCTTCGCAACGGGCGGCGCAGTGTCCGGCTTTGTGGGCTTCTGCACTGGCTTGGCCACTGGCTTTTCGATTTGCATCACCGGCGTTGGGGCAGGTGGCGGTTCGCTTGGCGCGGTGTCCCCAGCGGCCGGTGGCGCGGATTCTTCTTGGATCGCATCGGGCGCAGTCGAGACATCGGCAATTTCACCCACCAGCGAAACCGAAATCGATTCCTGCTTTTTAACGGTGTCCGCGGATGCCAAAAGACCCAGGCCAAATGCGCCCAGTAATATGACATGGCCGCCAATCGCAGCGCCCAGTCCGACTTTCTCGACCCGATCCATCGCCATCTCGTTAGTTTTCGCCAGATGAACCTGTGGTGACCAAGCTCACGCTATTCAGTCCTGCACGGTTCAGTTCGCCCATCACGCGCATCATTTGGCCATAGCTGATCGACGTATCCCCGCGCAGCATGATCTGGCGTGGCTTTGCTGCGTCTTGCGCGCCGGCAATTTCTTCAAGCCGCGCTGGCAGCTCACTGGGTGCCACTTGCGTGCCGTCGATAAAGGTCGTGCCGGATTGATCGATCGCAATCTCGATGGGCTCCTGCGGCTGATCAAGCGCATTGGCGCGGCTTTCGGGAAGCTCAACTGGAACACCCGTGACCAGCAATGGCGCAGTGACCATGAAGATGATCAACAGAACGAGCATGACATCGACAAAGGGCGTGACGTTGATGTCGGCCATAGGCGCACGCTGGCCACCGCGACGCCTGCCGCGGCCACCGCTTCGACCCGAAGACGTGTTCATGGCCATCGTTAAATCTCATGCTCCAACTCACGCGACAGCGTGCCGTGGAAACCGTCGGCAAAGCGGCCCATTCGGGCTTCATATTGGTTCAACTGGTGCGAAAAGCGGTTATAGGCGATGACTGCCGGAATAGCAGCAAACAGGCCAATGGCGGTCGCGAAAAGCGCCTCCGCAATGCCGGGCGCGACGACGGCCAGGCTTGAGTTCTGCTCCGCTGCAATCGCGGCAAAGCTGCGCATGATGCCCCAGACGGTTCCGAACAGGCCAACGAACGGCGCAACAGATCCCGTGGTTGCAAGAAAGTTCAAACGGTTGGCCAAACGGTCGGTCTCTGCCGCAATCATTGCGTCCATCGCTGTCGACAGCCGCTCGCGCGTTCCGGCACGGTCAATGGTTTTGCCGTTGGTCGAGCGCCGCCATTCGGACATGCCTGCGGCAAACACCTTGGCGACGGGCAATGCGCTTTGACTATGTGTTTTGGCGAAAGCCGCGATGTCATTGCTTTCCCAAAATTCGCGTTCAAACTTCTCGCTCTGGCGGCTGATACCCGCCATTTTGATCGTGAAGCTGACGATGATTGTCCACGCCCAAATGCTGGCCAGCGCGAGGCCGATGATGACGGCCTTGACCACAAGGTCGGCGTCGAGAAACAGTTTAATCGGTGAAAAACCCACATTTTGGGTCGCGATGAGCATGTCCATTATCATCCTATTCTGCCTGTCGGTTTATGATGGGTTGAAACGCCGCAACCCAATGCGCGGGTTGTCGGCGGGGCTTGCCGTCGGGTGAAACAAAGGCAGCAGTCACCCGCGCCTCGGTGAGTATTTCGTCGCCGCGCATGACTGTTTGATGAATGCCGCAACTTGCCGCGCGCACGGCCTCAACTGTGCTGATAACAACCAGAGCATCGTCAAAATGGGCGGGGCGTCGATATTTGATGTTCATTTCGGTGACCGCATAGGCGCCTTGGCCGTCCGCATGCACGCTTCGCTGGTCAATGCCGACGCAGGCCAGCATGTCCGAACGTGCGCGCTCCATGAAATGCAGATAGCGCGCATGATAGACCACACCCGAAAAATCGGTGTCCTCAAAATAGACCCGAACAGCAAACAGATGCTGCGTGCCGTCGAAATGGCCTTGATAAGGGATTGGCATGGGCATTGAGAAATTTGTTAACCATTTTGGAGTCCGGCGGGAAGGCTTTTTAAATGACGTTCGCGCAATTGGTCGCCTTAGGGACTCGGCGCATCGCTATGTATCAAATAATCCGTCCTGCGATCCTGCTGGCGGGTTGAGGCCAAGATGCTTCCAACCCGGCGCGTTGAGGCAACGGCCCCGTGCTGTGCGGGCGATAAGGCCGAGTTGCAGCAAATAAGGTTCAACGACATCCTCAATGGTGTCGCGTGGCTCAGACAGGCCAGCGGCCAACGCTTCGACGCCGACGGGCCCGCCGCGGTAAATGTCGGCGATCATGTGTAGATAGCGCCGGTCCATTGCGTCAAGGCCGAGTGCATCAACCTCCAACCGGTTGAGCGCGCTATCAGCGATTTTTGCGGTGACGACGAGTTCGCCTGCGACATTGGCGAAGTCACGGACGCGGCGCAGCAAGCGACCGGCGATCCGCGGCGTGCCGCGTGCGCGCTTCGCAATCTCGTTCGCGCCATCGGGCGCAATGCCAAGATCCAGCAAGCGCGCGGCGCGGGTCACCACCAACTCAAGCTCGCTATGCGTGTAGAAATTGAGCCGCACCGGAATGCCAAAGCGGTCACGCAAGGGCGTGGTCAGCAAACCCTGCCGCGTGGTCGCACCGACCAGCGTAAATGCAGGCAAATCAATCCGCACGGACCGCGCCGATGGCCCTTCGCCAATCATGATATCCAGCGCACGGTCTTCCATCGCGGGGTAGAGGATTTCCTCAACCACGGGGCTGAGCCGGTGGATTTCGTCAATGAACAGGACGTCGCCATCCTCCAAATTGGTGAGCAACGCCGCCAGATCGCCGGATTTGGCGATGACCGGGCCAGATGTTGCGCGGAAACCGACGCCCATTTCCTTGGCCACAATCTGCGCCAGCGTTGTCTTGCCAAGTCCGGGCGGGCCAAAGAACAATACATGGTCCAACGGCTGCCCGCGTCCCTTTGCGGCTTCAATAAACACGCGCAAATTATCGCGCGCGGCCGCTTGCCCGATAAACTCGGCAAGCGTTTTGGGACGCAGCGCGGCGTCGATATCTTCCGGCCTTTTGTCCGGCGTGGTGAGGCGGTCGTCGTCAGTCATAATGTTCGATACCGTCGCCCTTGATGGTCACCCAAGGGTGCTTGCGCCCCTCCCACACCGAATAATGCGGCTGGGGAAAATCCGGGTCTGCAAATGCGCCGGTGGGAATGGCGAATAGGTCGCGATCCGGTAGCGCGTGATACCACAAGGTCGCGCCGCAGGTCGGGCAGAAATGGAAGCTGGCCGCGTTGCCGCTGTCGCCGATATGTTCGTAAGCTGTGTGTTCGCCTCTGACGGCCACAGCGTCAGCGGGGAAGCGCGCCTGTGCCGCAAACACTGATCCGCTGCGTTTCTGGCAATCGAGGCAATGGCATACGGACACACGCACAGGTTCGCCAGTGCAAATGGCGGAAAGCTGACCGCAGCGGCAGGACGCGGTGCGGGTCACCGCGAAGCCCGCTTCAGCGCCAGCCGGACCAGCGCATCGAGCGTCGCGTCGGGGCCGAGTTCTTCGACTGCCTGCGCCACAGCATTTCCGGCCTCGCCGGGCTTGAAGCCCAAATTGGCAAGTGCGGACATCGCGTCTTGTGCATGGTTGCCGGCCGCTGCGCCCGTGGCCATCAGTTTCGCTCCGCCGCCGATGCCCGCGAGCGCGCCGACCTTGTCCTTCAATTCATTGACGATGCGGCTCGCAAGCTTGGGGCCAACGCCGTTTGCCCGCGCCACCATAGCCGCGTCGCCGCTGCCAATAGCGAGTGCGAGGTCGGCGGGTTCGATGGCAGACAATATCGCCAAGCCAACCTTGCCGCCAACGCCTTGCACGCCCGTCAGCAACCGGAACCAGTCGCGTTCTTCGCGCGTGGCAAAGCCGATGAGGCGCATGTCGTTTTCCGACACTTGCATTTCGGTGAATACGGTGGCGAAATCATCCGTCTTGCCCAACGCCGATAGCGTCCGCGCGCTTGCCTGCACCAGATAGCCGACGCCGTTGACGTCGATCACCAGATGGTCGACGCCCGTCTCATCAATGCGGCCATATAGCTTTGCGATCATTATCGCGGGTTAGCTGTTCGTCACAAAATCGGCAAGCAAAAGAGAACATCGTGGGAACAGAAAGTTTTTTTACACAGAGGCGTGAACCCATCAACCCCTAAAGTGATGCGCATGGGTGATTGCGACCGCCAACGCATCGGCCGCGTCTGGCCCCGCCAGCTTAAGCCCCGGTAGCAGGATGCGGAGCATCGCTTGCACCTGCTCTTTTTCGGCCTTGCCCGTGCCAACAACGGATTTTTTCACCAACCGCGCGGCATATTCGGTGACGGGCGTGCGGTTGCGCGCTGCACCCAAAAGGACGACACCGCGCGCTTGACCAAGCTTCAGCGTCGATTGCGGGTTTTTATTGACGAAGACCTCTTCCACCGCAGCGCAATCGGGTCGGAAATGGTCTAGCACGGCATGGAGCTTTTCATCGAGCAAGACGAGCCGATTGGCCAAAGGCAGCTTGGCGTCGGTTACAATTTCGCCATTGTCGATATGCGAAAGACGGTTGCCTTCCTTGCGGATGACGCCCCAGCCGGTCGTGCCCAAGCCGGGGTCGAGACCGAGAATGATCATCCCAGTTTCGCCATCACCTCGTCGGAAACGTCATAATTGCCCCAGACGGTCTGGACATCGTCATCATCTTCCAAGGCATCGATCATCTTCAGCAAGGTCGCGGCGTTGGCTTCGTCGACTTCGACCAAAACCTGTGGCTTCCATGCGAGCTTGGCGCTTTCTGCTTCACCAAGTGTCGCCTCGAGCGCCTTGGCGACTTCATGCAGGCTGTCCATCGCGGTCCAGATGCTGTGTTCGTCTTCGCTCGACTCTACGTCTTCTGCGCCTGCTTCCAATGCCGCTTCAAAGACGCTGTCGGCGTCGCCTGCGCTGATGGGGTAAGTGATCAGGCCCATACGGTCGAACCCGTGGCTCACCGCGCCGGATGCGCCAAGATTGCCGCCATTTTTGCTGAATGCCGTGCGCACATTGGTTGCGGTGCGGTTGCGGTTGTCCGTCAATGCCTCAACGATGATCGCAACGCCGCCGGGGCCATAGCCTTCATAGCGCATTTCATCATAGCTTTCCGCGTCGCCGCCGGCTGCCTTGTCGATTGCGCGCTGGATATTATCCTTCGGCATCGATTGCGCCTTGGCCGCGTTCACCGCAAGGCGAAGGCGCGGGTTCATGTCGGGATCGGGCATGCCCATCTTCGCCGCCACGGTGATTTCACGGGCGAATTTGGAGAAGAGCTTGGAGCGGATCGCATCCTGCTTGCCCTTCTTGTGCATGATGTTCTTGAACTGACTGTGGCCTGCCATTCCGGTCCCCATCGCAGGCGGCTCAAGGCCGCGCATGAACAAAATCGGCCGCCTTATACGCCGCGGCTGACGGAAATTGAAGGCGCACGCGCGCTCACGGCCAGCTCCGGCGCAGGAAAGCGCCGATTCCAGGGGGCAGGCCAAGGGCTTCAATCACGAAATCCGCGCTCAGCGTCAGGATCATCGCGCC
>CALDKP010000362.1 GCA_937898535.1 uncultured Sphingomonadales bacterium
GCGGCTTATTTGCTTGAAGCCATTCGCATCGTGAACCCGAAAATCAAATTCTATCAAGCATCTACTTCTGAAATGTTTGGTAAGGTGCAGGCGGTTCCGCAGCGTGAAGACACCCCGTTTTATCCGCGCAGCCCTTATGGCGTTGCGAAACTATACGCGCATTGGTTGACCATTAATTACCGCGAAAGCTACGATATCTTTGGTTGCAGCGGCATCTTGTTTAACCATGAATCGCCACTGCGCGGACGGGAATTTGTAACGCGCAAAATTACCGATGCAGTCGCGAAGATTCATCTGGGCAAGCTTGAATATATGGAACTCGGCAACATGGATGCAAAGCGTGATTGGGGCTTTGCAAAGGACTATGTCGAGGGCATGCGCCTGATGTTGCAACACGATGTGCCGGATACCTATGTTCTGGCGACTAACCGAACCGAAACAGTGCGCGACTTTGTCGAAATGTCCTTCAAGCAAACGGGCGTAAATATCGAGTGGGCCGGATCTGCAGAAGATGAGCTTGGCCGCGATAGCGCGACCGGCAAGGTCGTAGTGCGCATCAATCCCCAATTTTACCGCCCTGCCGAAGTTGAGCTGCTGATCGGTGATCCCGCAAAAGCAAAAGCCGATCTCGGGTGGGAGCCAACGACGACACTGGAAGATCTCTGTGCGATGATGGTCGATGCGGATATCGAACGTAACAAACTTGGTCGTTCGTTCTAATGGCCGTTGCCATTACTGGGGCAGAGGGGTTTACCGGGCGCTATGTCTGCGCAGAACTTGAACGTCGCGGCGTTCAGTGGCATTCGTTGCGCGCCGATTTACGGGACTTAGCGGCAGTGGATGCAGAAATTGCTGCGGCACCGCAATTTGATGCGCTGATTCATCTGGCCGCTATAGCATTTGCAGGCGGTGGCGACTGGCGAGCCTTTTATGACGTAAACCAAATCGGCACGTTCAATTTGCTGGATAGTGTCGCTCGTCACAGGCCCGGCATTAGATGTGTCGTTGCCAGTAGCGCTCAGGTTTATGGCAGCGCTGCTTCTGGTATGGTAGATGAAACTTATGTTTGCGATCCATCCAATCATTACGGCATTAGCAAATATGCCATGGAGTTGGGTGCTAGGAATTGGGCAAATCAAATTGACATCATTATTACGCGCCCCTTCAATTATACTGGGGTAGGGCAGGAATCGCGATACCTGATACCCAAGCTGGTCGATCATTTTAAGCGTAGATGCGCAACCGTCGAGCTAGGAAACATATATGTTCAGCGTGACTTTGGTGATGTGCGAGAGGTCGCCGCTATTTACTGTGACCTGACGCAAGTCGACCAATCTGTGGATATCATCAATGTTGCTAGTGGCAAGCTCTACACAATATCCGATATCACCGGAATGTTATCGGCATTAACGGGCCACAATATTGATATTGAGATTAATCCATCATTCTTTCGAATGAATGAAGTTGAGGTATTGGGGTGTGACGTTCAAAAATTGCGAGCGACGTTGCCAGATAGGATCTATCCAGATTTCCTACACACACTAAAATGGATGCTGGATTTCTAGAGATTGACCAGAATCTTTACGGTGAATGTTAAGCATCAAAGGTTCGGTGCGATCAGATCTCATCCGACCAAAAGGCATTATGTTAGAAACTATTATGACACTCGATAAACCAATCGTCAAAAAAAATGCGCGGTATTTATTTGTCCTATGTATCATTTTACTAGATTTTCTAGCGATTTTTCTAGCTTTTACGATATCCAACAATGTACATAAAAACCTAGTTGGTACATATCAGCGTGATAACGTCATGGCTCTTATAATACCGATCTATTTTTTAATCGGCTTGAATACAAAATCATTTCACCCAGTGAGCAAATCTCTTATTTTTGAATTTATTAGACGAGGTATATCGAACTTCGTTCTATCGGTTTTGTCTATGCTGCTTATATTATTTTTCTTTAAGACTAGCAGCGACTTTTCCAGAATGTTGTTTTTTATTGGATCAGGATTGTCATTAATATTTATATCTGCTTCGCGTACGATAGTTGCCAGATGTTTTGACAGATTTTTTGGCGATTCAGTTTATTCTGTTGTACATATTTTCGATGGGATTGAGAATCCACACCCTGACAATCGCAATACAATTACGGCGTCGCCAGAAGGTGTTTTTGCTGATGCGAGTAGCCTACTTGCGATAAGCAACTTGGGCCGTTGGGTTTCAGGCGTCGATCATCTGATCGTCCATTGTTCGCCGGAAAGGCGAGACGATTGGGTGTTTATGCTGCATGCATTGGACGTAGAATCCGAAATCATTATGCCGGAGCTGGATGACCTACATCCATTGGCAATTCGGTCGAGAGACAACCACATCAGCCTCGTAATTTCCGCCGGAAATCTGCGCTGGGACCAGCGGTTGCTAAAGCGAGCATTCGACGTAGTAATCAGTGCAACGGCTATAATTTTGTTGTCACCCTTCATATTGGTCA
>CALDKP010000363.1 GCA_937898535.1 uncultured Sphingomonadales bacterium
GCATATTAAAGGCAGTCGATAAATTTTTTTCTTCCTCCGCACGAGTTGAAATTGATGATTTTCACGAGCGAAATGTTGATGATCCGATTGAAATCGCTCTAACTTTCAACAGTTTTTCGGCGGAAGAGATCGAACGATTTGGTTCTCGGATACACGGTGATGAAATGACGGTAGTGCGCGTGTTTCTATCCCAAGGTGGAGCCAGCCGATACTACGGAATGACACTGAGGCATCCGGCGTTCCAGCAAATTCGAGCTATTGAGAAGGCCTCGGAAAGGCGCACGGCCTTCATGGCTATTCCTCGTACAGAGATATACGCAGATCTTCCTGCGGTCGCTAATGCGGATCAACTGGCTCAGGCAATGGATGATTGGGAGCAGGCACATTTGGACCAGTGCGTATCTGCCCGTGACGATGGACAATTTCTCGGATTTTCTAATGTCGGCAGAGGATCACTCACCAAGTATATATCGTTTGTTTTTGTACCCGCAGTACGCGACGCAATCGCAGACGCGGTAGATGGTCGGGGTTCTGTAATTAGCCAATTGATAGAGATATTGGTACGGAACGTCATAAACCAGAAGGAAGAAATTCTGGCGTGGCAAAAAAAGGCTAGTGATGAGTATAAAAATTTAACAAGTCCAGAAAAAATTGGCGAATTAAACGATCTTTCGGAGCAACTAAACGAAACCTTGAGAGTTTTTTATGCTGATGCTGGATTGGATTTGCGATGGCTACCAATAGAAGATTTAAAGATATCTTTACCGACAGCCAGTGTCGAACTATTAGAGCAGGGTTTTACTGGTCCTCTTGAAGGCAAAGGACATGGCCTTCAACGCGCCTTCATTTTTACGATCCTCCAACACTTAGCCCACGCCATTTTTGCGAACAAAGCTGAACCGGAAGAATTGGAAGGGCCGATTCCTGCTGGCAATTTAATTTTGGCGATCGAGGAGCCAGAGCTTTATCAACATCCAACCAAGCAAAAGCATCTAGCAGGAGTGCTTCGTGCTATTAGTTCCGGGACCCTACCAGGCGTTATGTCAGCAACTCAGCTCCTTGTTTGCTCGCATTCACCACATTTCGTGTCGACTGATAATTTTGATGAAGTAAGATTGGCGAGACGCATTCGCGTTGATGGGAGCCCATCGAAAGAATGTGTGGTAACTGATATCCCGTATCAAAAAGTGCTGGATGGTCTCAATGCAGCACGCGGGCCTGTTCCGGGAGGCTGGCAACAGGACAGTTTGAAGGCCAGGCTTCATACTTTAAATGCAGAAGTTGCAGAGGGCTTCTTCGCTCTTAAGGTAGTGTTAGTCGAAGGGGCTGGAGATCAGGCTGCTATTCTTGCAATCGCCAATGCGCACGGGTTCGATTTAAGCGCACATGGAATCGCGGTAGTGCAGGTTTCCGGAAAGAACAATCTCGACAAAACGCTTCTAATCTTTCGAGGTCTTGGCATCCCGACATACGTGATTTGGGACAACGACCTGCAGGCCGACGACCAAACAAAACTAAGCAATATCGCTCTCTTTAAAATTAACGGAATAGAAAATCCCGTTGATTTCGGCACACAAGTAACACCTCGTTTCGCGTGCTTCGAATCCAAGCTCGAATCCGTGTTGCGTGATGAAATAGGCGCAGATTTTGACAAAAAAATCGGTGAAATAGGGCATACGTTGGCAATGAAAGCCAAGGAACTTAAAAAAAATCCCGTAGGATTATCTCAAGTTATTAGTAGATGTTACAAAGATAACAATAGAAGCGCGACAATGGACTCGATTGTTGCCGCTATACAGAGCCTCTAATAAAAATGGGTGACATCGACAAAATAGATATAATTCGTAATGCGATTGATGTCCTAGAAAATATCGAATTTGAATATGATGGGGACAGTCGGGTCGTAGAACCCCATTTGTTGGGGTATAATCAAACCGGCACTTTGACACTTAGTGCTTGGCAAATATTCGGCAGAAGTGGAATTGGATGGCGGAGCTTTCATGTCGCCAAGATTATTTCGCTGCAATCTACTGATCAACATTTCAATGGCGCGCGCCCTGACTACAATCCCAATGATATTGCTATGGACCCAATAATTCATCGTATTCGACAAAGTCGTACTAGCGAGTATTGATTGGCTTCTCCCCCCCTCACCAACCCAAAATCCCCCCGCATAAACCCCCACCATCTTGCGCCAGTCATCTTCCTCTGCGATGTCTGCGCCAGAAACATTTTTGGAGAGTAAAATGCGCAAACTATCGCCGTTCTTGTCCTCTGGCCTGCCTGTATCTTTGGCGGTGGCGTGCTGTCTGATCGGCGCGCCGGTTGTCGCGCAATATGCGGCGACGCCCGATCCTGCGGCTGCGTCGGCCACGGCTCCCCTGCCCCCTGCGCGGCCCATTGGCACGCCGCCGTTGACCACCAGCGAGGGCTATTTGAACGCTGGCGCAGCCGAGCTTGCACGGTTGGAGGCGGATACGCCCAACAACCGCACGGCGCGCAATGTCATCATCTTCATCGGTGACGGCATGAGCGTCACCACGCTGACCGCCGCCCGCATTTTTGAAGGGCAGCAAAAGGGCGTCGATGGCGAATCCTATGTCGCGCAAATGGACCGCCTGCCGCACACCGCCTTGGTCAAAACCTATTCGCATGATGGCCAAGTGCCCGACAGTGCGCCGACCGCCACCGCCATCGTTTCCGGCGTCAAAACGCTGAACGGCGTTCTGGGCGTTGGCCCGCAAGCGGTTGAGGATAATTGCAAGGCGACCGAGCCGTATAAAGTCAAATCCTTGTTCGAAATGGCCGAGGACAAGGGATATGCCACCGGCATCGTGTCCACCGCGACCATCACCCACGCCACGCCCGCATCCACCTATGCCCATGTCGCGCAACGCGATTGGGAAGTGGACGCGAATATGCCCGCCGCGGCGAAGGCCGAAGGCTGCATCGACATTGCCCGCCAAATGGTCGAATGGCCGCATGGCGATGGGTTTGAGGTTATGTTGGGCGGCGGACGCCAGCATTTCATGCCCAACACCGAAGCTGACCCCGAATATCCGACCAAAAAGGGCAAGCGCGCCGATGGCAAGGACCTGACCGCCAGCTGGTTGGCCGCCAACCCAAAGGGCGCCTATGTCTGGAACAGCGAAGGCTTTGCCGCGGTGGACGCGAAAAAGACCAGCAAGCTGCTTGGCCTGTTCGAACAATCGCATATGCAATTTGATGCAGACCGCACGGCGAGCGGATCAAAAGAACCCTCGCTCGCCGAAATGACGACGAAGGCGATCGCGATGCTGTCCAAAAACCGCAAGGGCTATGTCCTGATGGTCGAAGCGGGCAAGATTGACCATGGCCACCATGGCGGCAACGCCTATCGCGCGTTGCAGGACACCGTGGCGCTGAATGATGCGTTGAAAGCGGCAATGGACAATGTCGACCTGCGCGATACCCTGATCGTCGTCACGTCGGACCATAGCCACACCTTCACCATGGCGGGCTATCCCGAACGCGGTAACCCGATCCTCGGGGCTGTGGTCGACCAAAAAGGCAAATCGACCTTGGCCTTTGATGGCAAGGGATACACAACCCTGGGCTATATCAACGGCCCCGGCGCGGTCACGACACTGCCACGCCCCGACCCGTTGAAAGAAGATACGCTGGCGCTGAATTACCGTCAGCAGGCGTTGATCCCCACCGGTGCCGAAACGCACAGCGGCGAAGATGTCGTCGCACGCGCCGCCGGGCCAAAGGCGCATTTGTTCAAAGGCACGATTGAACAGAACACGATCTTCCAGATCATGCGCGCGGCCCTTGGGTTTAAATAAGGCGGCTTTAAGTAAGGCAGATACATAAAGACCCCGTCCAGGGGAGGGGTCCGGACGGGGTCAATATTGTCCTCTTCGCCTGCTAGGGGGAATTTGAGGACGGACTTTCAGGTCGCCGAAGCAACCCGAAACTTTATGGCATAACGACGGTGTCGACCAAATGGACCGTGCCGTTGGACGCAACCATGTCAGCGCCGGTTACGGTCGATTTTCCGCCCTTGGCATCGGTCAGGACAATCTTGTCCCCGTTCATACGGGCTTTCAGGCTGCCGCCGTTCAGCGTTTTGACGGTTGCGGTGCCGTTGCCGTCCGCGATCAACTTCGCGAGATCAGCCGCCTTCACATTGCCGGCGACAACATGATATTTCAGCAGCGCCGCAAGCTTCGCCTTGCTTTCCGGCTTTAACAGGCCGTCGAACGTTGCCTTGTCCAACTTGGCAAATGCGTCATTGGATGGCGCGAATAGGGTGAAGGGGCCACTGCCCGACAATGTTTCGGCAAGTCCGGCGGCGGTGACCGCTGTGACCAAAGTCGATGCCTGTGGGTTGTCTTGCGCAAGGGCGACGATATTCTTGTCGGTGGTCGCTTCCGTTCCGTCGGATATCATCGCGTCGTCCTGTACCACTTCGGTATCGGTCGCCGTGGTTTCGTCGGTCTTGTTGCCCGAACACGCTGTCAATGCCAGTGCGGACAGGCCGGAAATTAACGTGATTTTCAAAATCTTCATAATGTGATTCCTTCCAATTGAATGCCTCTGTTGGCGATAACGAGCCACGTCGGCAGATGGTTGCACGCGCGGTGAAATAAATGCGTTGAACGCCGAAGTTTGCGCGTTGGACCGCTTTGCTTTCGGTCGGCTTGGGTTTACGGGCGGGGTATGACTGGCCTTTCTTCAACGCTGCGCGATGCGACCGATGCCCTGACGCCCGTCAGCGCGACCCCGCGTCTCGATGCCGAATTGTTGATGGCGCATGCCTTGGGAATCGACCGCTCGGCGATGTTGTTGCGGATGCATGACCTTGCGGTGCCTGCGGGCTTTGCGGCGATGCTCGCGCGGCGGGTGGCGGATGAACCCGTGGCCTATATCACGGGAATGCAGGCGTTTTGGGACCTCGACCTGCATGTGACGCCCGATGTGCTGATCCCCCGTGCGGACAGCGAAACGGTGATTGAGGTGGCGATTGCGGCATTTGCCGGGCGGGGTGCGCCGGCGCGGATCTTGGACTTGGGCACCGGCTCAGGCGCGTTGTTGCTGGCGGCTTTGTCGGTGTTTGGCGACGCGCAAGGGGTTGGCATTGATGCCAGCGCGGCGGCTCTGGCGGTCGCATCGGGCAATGCGTTGCGGCTTGGGCTGGACGGGCGCGCAACCTTCGAACAGCGCGATTGGACTTTGGACGGGTGGTCCGACGGTCTGGGGCAATTCGACCTCATCTTGTGCAACCCCCCTTATATTGAGGACGCAACACCGCTTGCGCCCATGGTCGCCCGCCACGAACCGCACAGCGCCCTCTTCGCCGGCCCCGACGGTCTGCGCGACTATCGCATACTTCTAAAAACCCTAGAAAAACTGCTAAAAACCACCGGAATCGCAGTCTTCGAAATCGGATTCAACCAGTCAAAATCCGTCGCAAAATTGGGCACCGACGCCGGGTTCACTTGCGAATTAACCCACGACCTTTCCGGCAATCCACGCGTCTTGCGCTTTTCGCTTGGAATCACCGAACCGAACCGCTAACGCTAAACAGCATCGCAGCAAAACCCGTAAATTGCGGAGATTAGCGCGAAGCCGCCCCCAGCGCAGTTGGAAATTTTTTCAAGGTCTCGGTCGACCTTGGCGTAACCCAAAGACTGGGTTTTGGGGCTTCCTGCAATGTTAAAATGCTAAAAGAGGACGGGTCAGCCCTGATGAATATCAACAACAGGCAGCAGCAGAACAACAATCGTCGCCGCGGTCGTAACAACAATAATCGCCAGCAAAATAACAACCGCAGCGGTTTCGACTATCAGAACCAGATCGACAATCGTGCGCGCGGCAACGCAGCGCAGATGCTGGAAAAATACAAGAAGCTAGCGCAAGATGCGCAGTTTAACGGTGACCGCGTAAACGCCGAATATCACCTGCAATTTGCCGACCATTATTTCCGCGTACTCGCTGATTTCCGCGGCCGCCAAGAAGCCCGTCAGGAACAGCAAGGCGAACGTCGTCCCCGCGAAGATAATCGCGAAGACCGCGACGATTGGCAGAATGATGATCGTTCGCAGAATTATGACGAGCAAGGTTCTTCCGATGGAATGGACACCGATTCCGTTTCGCAAGATGATGGCGAAACCGAAGAACGTGCGCCACGCGAACAACAGCGCGAAAGCCGTCCACGTCGTCCGGAACGGACCGACCGTGGTGACCGTCCCGCCAATAACCGGTCCGCAAATCGCGGCCCACGCCGTCACCACAGCGAAGAACAAGACGATGCACCGGCAGGGCTTGATCTCGCTGTATTGCCGCCGTCCATCGCCATTTCGTCGAACGACAGTGACGCGGATATGGAAAAGCCAGCACGCAAACCCCGCGCCCGCCGCGTTAAGCCAGCCGGTGATGATGAAGCTGCAGCGACGGAATAATCAATCTTTCTGCCGTTGATCGCGCACGAACGGCGCAACAGCCGTTAGCTTTCGGGCAGTGCCCGTGGCTTGTGATCGTCATCTAGGGCAACAAAGGTGAACAGCCCTTCGGTCACTTTGACCTCTTGTTGGCCACGCGCGCGGGTCGCGATAACTTCAACGCGGATGCCCATAGATGTGCGGCCGCGCCGTTCAAGTGAGGCGTACACGGAAATGATGTCGCGTAACAATATGGGCGCGATGAATTCCATCTTCTCAATGGCCACCGTCGCGCACGCGCCTTGCGCAATTCGTCCAGCCAAAATGCCACCGGCCTGATCCATCATTCCCAACACCCAACCGCCAAAGATATGGCCATTGGCGTTGATATCGGCAGGGCCCGGAACAACCCGTAAAACCGGGTCATTCCGTTTTGGAAGGTTGCGAACAGCCTCGGTCACCGGTCGGCTTCGTCTTCAAAAGGGTCATCGATGGATTCATCATGGCCAGACCCGCTGGACAGGAAAACAAGTCCCATCAACGCGGCGGTCAGCATGATTGCGCCGGTTATTGCACCGGCCGTGGCGATGAAGAAGTGGATGGAGACCATCCCGTTCTGCCACCAGAATGTCCCGAGGGCACCCACGGTCACAATCAATGTCACGCCAAACATCCAACGCATGAGCCGCCAATAGCGGCGCCATGCGAAGTTGGCATATTCAGGATCATCGAGGCGGGAGGGGCGAGTCATAGCTTGATAAGGACGCCTTATGCTATAAGTTCCATCAGGGGCAAGGACATAGGGAGAGAGTCGATGACGATTTCTGCAATATTGGCCAACCATCCAGGCAATCTGTTCACGGCTGCGCCGCACGAAAGTGTCGGTGATGTGGTCGCGCGACTTGCCGAAAACAGGATTGGCGCTTTGCCGGTTGTAGAAGGCAAAACCGTGGTCGGCATTTTTTCCGAACGCGATATTGTCTATGGTGTCGCGCGTCATGGGTCCGCTTTCCTGACCAAGACAGTGGCGGACACGATGACGGCACCGGCCATCACCGTTGCGCCCGATACGGCAATCCTGTCGGCTTTATCGCTGATGACGAAACGACGCATTCGCCACCTTCCCGTAATCCAAGGGGATGACCTTGTCGGCTTTGTCTCCATTGGCGACTTGGTGAAGCACCGTATCGACAAAATTGAGGCCGAAGCTGCCGCAATGCGCGATTATATCAGCATGGCCTGACCATCTAATGAGCGAGGCGCAAGAGATGTCCAAGATAGATTTCTACACCAACCCTATGTCACGCGGCCAGATCGCACGATGGGCGTTGCACGAGGTCGGCGCAGAATATGAACAGCATATTCTGGAATATGGCACGACAATGAAGTCGCCCGAATATCTTGCGATCAATCCCATGGGTAAGGTGCCCGCCATCGTCCACAACGGTCATGTGGTCACCGAATGCGCCGCGATTTGCACTTACCTGACCGATGCATTCCCCGAAAGCGGTCTGCAACCAACCGAGGCGGAACGCGCTAGTTACTATCGCTGGATGTTCTTTGGCGCTGGCCCCGTCGAAGCCGCCGTGACAAATCACGCAGCCGGGTTTGACCCGGCGCCTGAAAAGGAAATGATGTTCGGTTATGGCAGCTATGACCGGGTTATCGACACGCTTGACCAGCATTTCAGCGACAATGCATATGTCTGCGGTGACAGGTTTACCGGCTCGGATCTATATGTCGGCAGTCAAGTCATTTGGGGCGTCTTGTTTGGCACGATGCCCAAGCGCGATGCGCTTGTTCGGTATAGCGACCGGCTTACGGCCCGCCCCGCTTATATTGCGGCCAAGGCCATCGATGGCGACCTCATCGCCGAGGCGCAGCCTGCTTCCGCCGGTTAATACGAAAAATTAGCCGGGATTGGCAGGCGACGTTGTTGGCGCCGGAGGTGCTGCGGCTGGCTGCGCGGTCATGTTCGATGCCGGAAGTGGGGCATAAACGGATTTCGGCCCGTACTTCATATTCCAGTCGGCCAGATCGCGCTCATATTTAACATATGCATCGTAAAAATTGACAAACACGCCATCAATGTCAGCCAGGCCGCCAATGGCATATTCCGGCAATGCCCCCGTAGGCACGGTATTTGCCTCAGTCAGCTTGCGCAGCGCCATGTCGCAATATTGGGCGCGGACGGGCGGCAAAGCGAAATAATTATACAAGTCAGTCATGCGCGTATCGCGGAGCCGCAGCCCATTTTGTCCGGGATAACGAGCGACATATTCACGGTCGACCGTTTTACTGGTTTTCGACAAGATCACCTTATGGATGACGATGAACTTATTATACTCGGTCGCAATTTGACCCCATATAGGCCCTTGGCAATTCAATGCAGCGACGTTCAATGCCGAACGAAAATGCCAGATTTGTTCATCACGGCTTAAACCGCGGTTTGGCGTTACGCGAACGCCATCGAGCCCAACCGGGGGGATCGTCATCGACAATGCTGCCCCGCCTGGCGGCAAAGGCATAGCGGGCGGAGGTGGCGGCGGCGCAGGAAGTGGAATGGGTGGCGGCGCGACTTTTACCGGCGCAGGGGCGCAAGCTGCAACAGCACTCACCATGATGATGGCAGCTAGATTTTTCATGCCCGGACGCATTTGCTTTTTCTCCGATTTGCTATTCTTGATTCCAACAGGATTTTAGTTCGAAAGAAAAGCCCTGTTCGACAAAATCCCAAATAAAATGGCCCAGCGGTTTCCCACCGGGCCATATTGCGGCGTTCAAGCTGAACAGCCGATGACTTATTCGCGGTTACCGAGGAAGCTCAGTAAAAACTGGAACATGTTGATGAAGTCCAGATACAGCGTCAGCGCAGCCATGACTGCAGCCTTGCCGATCATTTCTGCACCCTGAAGGTAGAAATACTCGCTCTTGATACGTTGCGTATCATAAGCTGTCAGACCAGCGAAGATAAGCACGCCTGCGCAGCTGATAACCCAACCCAAAGTGTCAGAGCCGAGGAAGATGTTGACGATCGACGCCACGATCAAACCGACCATACCCATCACAAGGAAGCTTCCCCAGCCACTCATGTCTTTCTTGGTTGTGTAAGCCCAAAGGCTCAATCCCGCGAAAGCCGCTGACGTTGCAAAGAAGGTCTGCGCGATGGACTCACCGGTGAACATCATGAAGATGCGGGCCATCGATAGGCCCATCAACACCGCAAATCCCCAGAACATTGCCTGAAGCGTGGAGGCGGAAAACTTACCTTGGCCAAAGCTCATCGCCATTACAACGATCATTGGTGACAAAATGATTACCCAGCTCATCAGGCTTGGGTTCACCATCAGATTTCGTGCCAGTTCGGTCTGTGCAAACAGCATCGCAACGATGCCTGTCAACAAGACACCGGACGCCATGTAATTATAAACCTTGAGCATGTGCGAACGCAGACCAGCGTCGACAGCGACGTCGCCTGCGCGCGTACCTGCAAGACTTGACTGGGTCCCGGTTACCCGTGGATCGGACCACTGTGCCATGACTTAATTCTCCTCAAAACACGGCAAGATAGCCGCATGTAGAGTATATTGGAGGAAATCGTTCCAGTTTCAAGTGAAACACGACAAGCGGCATTCCGATTTTTTCTTCATGGTGCCACCAAACGCAGATTTACAAAATGCGCGCGACTGCCGGCCATTAGCCCGTGTAATCAAAGCCGCGTTTACAGTTCGACGCATTGAAAGGCAATTATCGTTGCGCAGGCTGGCTGTTCTGCTAGCCATAGCAGCAGAAGGCGACAACCGCCGTTGAGGGAGAGCAAGGTGAGTGTGACGGTCGAAGGCGGAAACAACGGCGCCATTTCCCCGCAAGCAGAGGTTAAACCGCCTGAGGCCAGCAGCTACAGCTGGTATGTGCTCCTTGTTCTTGTAATCGTCTACATACTCAACTTCATCGACCGTCAAATCCTCAGCATTTTGGCGGTAGATATCAAGGCGGACCTGGGCCTGACCGATGCCGACATGGGCTTTTTGGGTGGCGCCGCTTTCGCGGTTTTTTATGCGCTGTTCGGTATTCCGCTTGGGCGACTTGCCGATAATTGGAGCCGCGTAAAGCTGCTGTCGGTTGGCCTTGCCTTATGGTCGATCATGACCGCCTTGTCCGGCTTTGCGCGCAACCAGGTAGAACTGACCATGGCGCGTATGGGCGTTGGCGTTGGCGAAGCGACCGCAAGCCCCACGGCTTATTCACTGATTTCCGATTATTTCCCGAAACGGCAGCGCGCGACCGCGCTCGCGATTTACTCGTCCGGCCTGTATATTGGCGGCGGCGTTTCGTTGTTTTTGGGCGCGCTCATTGTGCAAAGCTGGGACGCAGCTTACCCGCAAGGCGGCCCGCTCGGTTTGGCTGGCTGGCATGCGGCATTTGTGGCCGTCGGTATTCCGGGTGTACTCGTCGGGCTGTGGGTCGCAACATTGCGTGAGCCCGTGCGCGGCGCGATGGATGGGTTTGTTACGCCGGCCCACCCTGCCCCTTTCCGCGCATTTGCGAGCGATCTTTCCATGATCGTTCCACCATTTACGTTGTGGGGTGCATGGCAACGTGGCCCAATGGCGCTTCTAATAAATATGTTAGTTGCAGCCGCTATCGCGGCATTTGCCTATACGATGATCCAACTGACCGGCAATTTTCCACAATGGTCGGCGGTTGGCTTTGGCTATTATGCGGTCTTCTCGTGGGCATCCACTTTACGAGCAAAGGACCCCGCCACCTTCCGTTTGATATGGGGCACGCCCGCCTTTATCTGCACCACAATTGGATATGGCCTTGTCGCGCTGGCGGCCTATGCGCTCGCATTCTGGTCCGCGCCGTATGCCGAAACAGTCCTTGGCCTGCCCAAGAAAGAGCTCGCATTCATTCTTGGCGCTAACGGAGCTGTCAGCGGCTTTCTGGGCGTCATCATTGGCGGCCGCGTTGCTGATTTCTTGCGCACCAAGCATCCTGCAGGCCGTATTTTGGTCATCATCCTCGGCGTTTTGGGACCAATCGTTCCGATCGGCATTGGCTACACCACCGATAATGCAACGCTGTTTTACGTGATGAACTTCCTTGCCGGAATGCTAGGCGCAACGGCACTGGGCGCGGCAGCAGCTACCACACAGGACCTTGTGCTGCCACGCATGCGCGGCACGGCAACGGCTGCGTTCTTCTTGGGCACGACGCTCGTTGGACTGTCCTTTGGACCTTATATGGTCGGACAGATTTCCGATCTTGCCGGAACAATGGTCGACGGGAAGCTGGTGGGCAACTTACGCGTCGGCATCCTCTCGCTCATCGCCGTCGCGCCAATCGCGTTGGGTTTGCTGATCGCGGCCCATCGCACCGTGCCAAAAGCCGAACGCACCATCGTTGAGCGCGCTCGTGACGCAGGTGAACCAGTTTAATCAAACGATTAAATTCGGCTTGACGTCCGCGTCAACTTGCTGCCATTGATGCTGCATATTTTGCAGTAACTTCTTGCAGGGGATTCACCATGTCGCTCGATACCATTCCACGCACCGCCTATACTGAAGACCATGAAGCGTTCCGCCAGTCGGTACGCCAGTTCCTTCAAAAGGAAGTCGCGCCCCACGCAAAGCAGTGGCAAGAAGATGGCATCGTTCCAAAGTCGATCTGGCCCAAGGCTGGCGCAGTCGGCATGCTCTGCCCCACCGCACCTGTTGAATATGGCGGCCTTGGCCTCGACTTTGGCTACAACGCGATCGTCGACGAAGAATCGGCTTATTATGGCGGCGTCGCCACGGGCTTCTCGCTTCAGTCAGATATCGTCGTAAACTATATCACCAGCTACGGCAGCGAAGAGCAGAAGAAGCATTGGTTGCCCAAGATGATCTCGGGCGAGGTCATCACCGCCATCGCCATGACCGAGCCCGGCACCGGAAGCGATCTTCAGGGTATGAAGACAACCGCCCGTAAAGACGGCAACCATTATGTCATCAACGGCAGCAAAACCTACATCACCAACGGCCAGAATGCCGACCTGATCTTGGTCTGCGTTAAAACCGACACCGAGATCCAGCCAGCCTATAAGGGCATGTCGATCGTTCTTGTTGAGGCTGATCGTGAAGGCTTCAAGCGCGGCCGCAACCTCGACAAAATCGGCATGGATGAAGCGGATACTTCGGAACTGTTCTTCGAAGATGTGCGCGTACCGATGACCAACTGCTTGGGCGAAGAAGGCAAGGGCTTCATCTATCTGATGAGCGAACTGCCGCAGGAGCGTCTCTCGATTGCCGTATCGTCAATGGCCAGCACGCAGAAGGCTTTTGATGAAACCGTCGCGTTCTGCCGCGAGCGGATTGTTTTCGGCAAGCCATTGCTGGATTTCCAAAACACCCGTTTTGTGCTGGCCGATATCAAGGCAAAGCTGCAAATTGGCTGGGCGCATCTCGATTGGGCGTTGAACCGCCATTACAAGAAAGAACTGACCGCCGAGGAAGGCGCCGCTGCAAAGCTGTGGCACACCGACCTGCAGTGGGAAGTTGTCGATGCCTGTCTGCAGTTGCATGGCGGCGCTGGATATATGAATGAATATCCCATCGCCCGCATGTGGCGCGCCGCACGCGTAACGCGCATTTTCGGCGGCACCAACGAGATCATGAAAGAACTCATCGGTCGGGGTCTGTAAGGCTCACTAATAATAGCCAAACCGTCACCCTGAACTTGTTTCAGGGTCTTAATCTTCAACGCAGAAAGTAAGACCCTGAAACAAGTTCAGGGTGACGACTTTTGATAAAGGTTTCATATGCCCAAACCTCAGGCTTGGCAGCTTAACCCTGCCAGCTATCCATTCAGCCATCGCACCGAAACGCGGTTTGCGGACATGGATGTTCTTGGCCACATCAACAATGTGTCCATGGCGGGGCTGTTCGAACATGGCCGCGGCATGTTCAACCACGCCATTGAGGTCCAGCGTCGCGCGCCGGGCCAAAGATGGCTGATCGCCAGCGTCAATCTGGACTATATTGCCGAGGCGCATTTCCCCGAGCATATCGACATCGCCAGCGGCATCGCGCGGATTGGCAACAGCAGCTGGGATATCGCATCCGCGGCCTTTCAAGGCGGCGAATGCAAAGCCACGTGTATCACGACCATCGTGCTAACCAATGCCGACGGGTCAGCGCCGATCCCTGATGACCTCAGAGAAGAGTTTGAACGGCTGCGCGTTAACGCAGCTTAATCAACAAACGTAGCTGCGCGCTTCTGCATTCCCGCCATAACCGCTTCAATCTGGTTGGGCGTTCGGATCACGCGCGCTTGGCGGACGCTTTCGGCCATCAAGATCGCGTCTTCGTCCATATCGGCATATTCGTTAAACAGTGCCTTCGCCTCGCGCATGGCGTCGGGGTTCCGGTCCGCAATTTCGCGGGCAATGGCCATGGCACGGACGTGGGGGTTTTCATCCACGAACGTCGCAAAGCCCAATCCCAGCGCCTCTGCCCCAGAAAACTCGCGGTTGGTATAGGTCAACTCGCGCAATATATCTTCGCGCACCATACCGCGCCATAAGGCATAGCCGCCCATGTCGGGAATGAGTCCCCATTTCATTTCCATCACAGCAAGGCGGGCATCAGGCGCAATCACGCGGATGTCCCCACCACTGGCAATTTGCAGGCCGCCGCCAAAGCAAACGCCGTGGACTGCGGCAATGACGGGCATCGGCAGCTTGCGCCAGAGCATCGCGACTTGCTGGAATGTATTGGCATTGCCGTGCGTACGGTCTGTGAGGCTGCCCATGCCGCTGTTCGCGCTTGCACCGCCGCTTGCCATGCTGGCCATATCGAGCCCTGCACAAAAGCTGCGTCCTTCACCCGACAGCACAACGGCGCGCACGCCTTTCATCGCTGCAAGCTCTTCTCCAGCGGATATGATCCCCTGAAACATGGCCGGGTCGAGCGCGTTCATTTTGTCGGCACGGGTGAGCCGCACATCGGCCACGTGGTTTTCAACGGTTATGCTAACGCGGTCGTTCATGCGGCGCTCCTATTCAATGCAAATTCTACCAACGGCAGTTGGTCGTTACCAAAATACATATATGTTTTGTCGACAAAAATCGTAGGCGAGCCATATCCACCGCGTGCGATGACCTCATCCGTATTTGCACGCAGAAGCGCCTTTACGTCGTCTGATTGCGCACGTGCGCGCAAGGCGTCCCCATCCAGACCGACGCTGTTGGCCACTGCAACCAGAACATCGGGATCATCAAGATTTTCCTGCGCGCCAAAATAGCTTTCGAACGCTGTTTTGGTGAACGCGAGCAGTGCCGCTGGATCATCGGCAAGGCCGCAGGCCATACGCATTGCATTGACGCTCTTGGCGGGGTGATATTGGCTTGGGAAGTTCAGTTCCACACCGGCCAACGCGGCCCAATCGCGGAGTGTTTTCCAGCTGTGCAGCAGCTTTGGATTGTCGGATGCTTCGCGGGCGGCATAGACAGCCGGATTGACCGCGTTGAACACGCCGCCGACCAATATGGGCCGCAATTGCATTGTCGCCCCAGTGCGGTCGAGCACGCCCATAATGTTCGTGAACGCCAGATAGGTCCATGGGCTTGAAAGATCGTAGAAAAATTCAACCCGATCGCTGTGCATTCGACCCTCCTATCATTGTATCCTGCTTTAGCATTGCCGAATATTTAATGAAGCGATTAAATGTGCCATTGTTATGTACAACGTTGTTCCCAGACTGGTCGGTGAATATACACCACTGGCCGCATCGCGGGCCACTTGCCTGCTGTCTTAAATTGACATTAACCATATGCCGTCACAGAGGTGTGGGCAGATAAGAATGTCCGGGTGGATAAGGACAGGGTCGTGGATACAGTTCTGAATGTTTGAAGGCAAAGATACACACTTTGCCGCGGCCGGCTTGAACGGAAGCGTGATGCTTGCCGATGCCATGGTCGCACCCCTACGCCAGACCACCGAAGCAACTTGGCGCGAACGTATTGCCCAACTCGACCTCGTCCCCGACCTTGGCGAAGACATTGGCTCCATCCGCTGGTTTCGCGGCCTCGGAACGCTAACATTATTGAGCGTATCCGCGCTTGCGCTTCTGCCTGATTTTGGACCTATTTACGGCCCACAACCGTCGATCGCGACGGAAGCCGAGTTCGAAGAAGCGCGCGCGCAGATGATCATGCCGATTGCCTATGGCAGTGACAGCGGCAAACGCATGGCGGCTACCGACGCGGTTATCGCCCTTGCCGGAAGCCCGGAGCGCCCCCGCATCGAGTTAACAGCATCCATGGGCCGCGGGGACAGCTTTGCACGTGTCCTACAGCGCGCTGGCGTGGGTGGAAGCGAGGCCACTGATGTCGCCAACATGGTCTCAGGCGTCACGTCGCTATCGGGTATTGAACCCGGTACCCCCATCAATATCATACTCGGAACGCGCCCTGCCAAAAATCAGCCGCGGCCTTTGGAATCGGTTGCCTTTCGCGCACGATTTGACCTCAATCTTGTTATAAATCGTGAAGGTGGCGTCCTACAGTTAAGCCGAAAACCGATTATCGTTGATGACACGCCGTTGCGCATCCGCGGCACAGTCGGCAGCCAGGGCATTTACCGGTCGGCGCGCGCAGCGGGTGCCCCTGCCAGCGCTATCCAGGATTATCTGAAGGTCATTTCGGGGCGCACGTCCTTGTCAGCAATCCGTGCGACCGACGAATTTGATATCATCGTTGATTATAAGCGCGCTGAAACCGGTGAAGTTAAGGTCGGTAGTCTTTTATATGCCGGCGTTGACCGCGACGGCAAATCCCCAATCCAGATGCTCAAATGGAACAATGGCGACAGCAGCCAATGGTTCGAAGCCTCCGGTGTGGGTGAATCGAAAGGCGCGCTCAGCCGCCCTGTTAATGGCGCTGTGACATCGGGCTTTGGTGGCAGACGCCACCCGATTTTAGGCTATATGCGCATGCATAGCGGCCTCGATTTTAAAGCAAGTTACGGCCAACCCATTTTTGCCGTGACCGATGGCGTCGTTGCGTATGCCGGACGCAAGGGCGGTTACGGCAACTTTGTTCAGCTGAACCATGGCGGCGGCCTAGATCGGAAGAGCGTCGTGTAGGGAAAG
>CALDKP010000364.1 GCA_937898535.1 uncultured Sphingomonadales bacterium
CGAGATACAAGCTAGTGACTGGAGTTCAGACGTGTGCTCTTCCGATCTCAACAGCTTCGCGAAATCGGCGGACACATTCATGGTTTCGCGCTGCGTCAGGTCAATGAGGATCGACGACACATTGGCATCAGCGCCACCCAGATTAACGCCGTTAATGATGTTCGCTTTGTTTTCGCGCGCAGCAAGCCGTTGTGCCTCGCGATCAGACGCAATTTCAGAAAGCGTATAAACCGTGCCGCCACTGGCTTGGGGATTTTCGGCGCTGTCGGCATGAATAGAAATGAAAAGATCCGCGTTGAGCTTGCGTGCGATCTGATACCGGTCTTGCAACACGATAAATTTATCACTGTCGCGCGTTAACGCGACGCGAACGCGGCCGCTTTTGAGCATTTCATCGCGCACCGCCTTGGCAATTGCCAATGTGATTTCTTTTTCCCGCTGCCCGCCATGTGGACTGATGGCACCGGGGTCATGGCCGCCATGCCCCGCGTCAATAACGACAAGTGGTAGGCTTGCATCCGAAGGGCCGCTTATTTTCGGTCGGCCTTTGCCTACATTCGTGCGAATTGGCGCAGTCACTTCGTAACGCCGTTTTGGTGGTTCCGCACGAAATGCCAGTCGCGGCACGACTTGGGTTTTTCGCGGCTCTACTGCCGCCTGCACGGAAATTTGCGCAATTGGTCCGCCAATCGCGGGGGACGCGAGAACCGGCAAGGTGGCGAAAAGCGCAGCAGCGAACATATACCGCTTATGGGTTCTAGCCATTGTCCTCGTCCAGAAAATTTTTTCGGCCACGCCCCCGCTCCCCCCATAAAATGAATATGCTGTTAGCGATGGAAGCGTAAACGCTGGTGTCCAGATAGCGTTAATGGCGCATTCAGGATAAAAACCGGTTTTTCCATCCATAATAGAGAGCTATTTCGCGCGATGCCCTTGCCGACAACCGGCTGGAGTGCTAGCTAACAGCTACAGGGGACTTCAACGGAACTTCCCGCCAATCCGCCTTCGGTTCTTTTCCGCTCGGCACATTAACAGGTTGACGCTGCATGAGGCATGATATTTCCACCAACGCCGCCCGCACAGGGACTGGCGCATGGGCTGGAAATCAAGCGCGCGCGATACACGCCCGCCATGCACAAGCAGCAGACGCAATTCTTACATTCCCACCATATCGCTTTGCCGACAGGAACGCTGTGCGTCCCGTCTGGCAATGCATCAACAATAAAGCGAGCGGCCTTTGGCTGACAACCGGGCGCCATGCTCGCTGGAGTAATATCAATGACAACGCGTATGCTAATCGATGCGCGGCACCGGGAGGAAACCCGGGTCGCAGTCGTCACAGGAAACCAGATTGAGGAATTTGATTTTGAATCGGCCGAGCACAAGCAGCTCAAAGGCAATATCTACCTCGCAAAAGTAACAAGAGTTGAACCCTCGCTTCAGGCGGCGTTCGTAGATTATGGTGGCAATCGCCATGGCTTTTTGGCGTTTGCCGAAATCCACCCCGATTATTACCAGATCCCACGCGAAGACCGCGAGCGTTTGTTGGCTGAAGAAGCCGAGGCCGCCGCGGAAGAAGCTGCGCTGCGTGAGCAGGAAGAGGAAGAAAGCGACGAGCCTTCGGACATCATGCAGGGTTCTGCAGAGCGCGAAGACGACGTAACTGACCTGATTGAAGTCGATAGTGACGACAGCGTCGACACCATCGACATGACCGAGGGCGAAGAGCCCGACCTTGGCAGCAATGGCGACGATGCGTCAGACGAAGGCGAAGGCGAGCGCGGCGAAAACGGCCGTAACAACCGCCGTCGTCGTGGCCGTGGTGGCCGCAATGGCGAAACCCGCGCACCAAAGGCCAGCGACGAAGTCCGTGCAAAGCGCATGAACCTGCGTCGTCGTTACAAAATTCAGGACGTCATTCATCGCCGTCAGGTTTTGCTGGTTCAGGTTGTGAAGGAAGAGCGCGGCAACAAGGGCGCTGCTCTGACGACCTATCTCAGCCTCGCCGGTCGTTATTGCGTTCTGATGCCAAATACGTCGCATGGCGGCGGCATCAGCCGTAAAATCCACAGCGCAGCTGACCGTAAGCGTTTGAAGTCGATTATTTCAGACCTTACTTTGCCATCCACAATGGGTTGCATCATCCGCACCGCCGGCCTTGCCCGCACCAAGCCTGAAATCAAACGCGACTTTGATTATCTCGCGCGTCTTTGGGACGAAATTCGCGAGCGTACGCTGCGTGGCGCAGCACCGATGCTGATCCACACAGACAGCGATCTCATAAAGCGTGCTATCCGTGACATATACAATAAGGACATCGACGAGGTATTCGTGGAGGGGCCTGACGGATATAAAGCCGCCAAGGACTTCATGAAGCTGTTGATGCCAAGCCACGCCAAACGCGTACAGCATTATGCAGATCCGGTTCCGCTGTTCCAGCGTTACCACGTCGAAGATCAACTGAACGCAATGTATCAGCCCATCGTCCAGTTGAAATCCGGTGGCTATATCGTCATCAACCCGACGGAAGCTTTGGTATCGATCGACATCAACTCAGGCCGTTCGACCAAAGAACATGGCATTGAGCAAACCGCGCTTTCCACCAACTTGGAAGCCGCACGCGAGATTGCCCGTCAATTGCGCCTGCGCGATATGGCTGGCCTTGTCGTCATCGACTTCATCGACATGGAGCATCATTCGAACGCCCGCAAAGTCGAGCGTGCGATGAAGGAAGCTTTGAAACACGACCGTGCCCGTATTCAGGTCGGCCGTATTTCTAGCTTTGGCTTGATGGAAATGAGCCGCCAGCGTTTGCGCACCGGCGTGCTCGAAGCGTCAACCCGCGAATGTCCGCATTGCGAAGGCACTGGCCTTGTTCGCACGGCATCGTCTGCGGCTCTGTCCGCCCTGCGTCTCATCGAAGATGAGGCGGCCAAGGGCCATGGCAGCCAGATCGTTCTGCAGGCAAGCCAAGAAGCCACAATCTACTGCCTTAACAACAAGCGTGCCGAACTGGCCGCGATTGAAGAGCGTTATCACGTGCGCGTGTTGATTGTGCCCAATGGCGAAACCGAAGGCGCAAAGCTCGCCGTATCAAGTTCCGGTCCACGCCCAGAGCGGCCAGCCGCATTGCCACCGATTATCGACATCGAAGAAGATGATATCGAAGACGAAATCGACGATTTCGACGATGAAGTCGAAGCCGAAGAGGTTGAGCGTGAACCACGCCGTGCGCGCGAAGAGCGTCCACGCGAAGAAGGCGAAGGTGGTGAAGGTCGCAAGCGTAAACGTCGTCGTGGACGTCGTGGTGGCAAGGGCCGTGATCGCGATGGCCGTCCGGAAGGCGAAGATGCTGTTGCGGGTGAAAACAACGCTGCAGATCGTCCAGAAGGCGAGAGCAACGCTGAAACAGCACAGACTGACGGCGACGTCGAAGGCGAGACCAAGCCAAAGGCCCGTCGCGGTCGTCGTGGCGGCAGAGGCCGTGATCGCGACCGTGAAACGGGTGCAGGCGAGACGACAACCGAAGCGCCAGCAGTAACGGAAAGCGAAGTTGCTGAGACCCCTGTCGAAGCACCGGCAAAACCAAAGCGTGCAAGCAGGGCGAAGCCAAAGGCAGAAAAGGTCGTTGTTGAAGCCGATGCACCGGAAGCGAAAGCCACGGAAGCAGCAAGCGCTCCAGAAAAAGCACCTGCTGCCAAAGCAAAGGCGCCCGCAAAGCCACGTAGCCGCGCAAAAGCACCTGCAACTGAAGCGGTAGCTGACGACACGGCGGAGGCTCCAAAGGCGAAAGCCAAGGCCCCACGCAAGAAAGCAGCTGCCAAAGATGTTGCACAGGACGTAACATCAACGACCGAAGCTGGTGGGACTGACGATGGCCCTCCCCGTTCAGGTTGGTGGCAACGCACTTTCGGTTAAACCCGATTTATCATTTACACACAGCCCCGCTGGTCAATGACTGGCGGGGTTTTGTTTTGCCCAACTTCTTCATTGCGCGTTCATCCAGTTCGCGCCATTCACTGCATATGAACAATTCTGTATTTCGTGCCCTGCGAACAGCATTCGTGTTGTTTCTTGCGATATGGATATCGGTGCGGCCGGTTATGGCGCAGTCCGTTTTGCGCGACGCTGAAACCGAAGCTTTTTTCAAAGAAATTTCGGCGCCGTTGATTACAGCTGCGGGGCTTGATCCGAACAATGTCGACATCATCCTGATCAATGACAAATCCGTCAACGCATTCGTCGCGGGCGGGCAAGCGGTCTATCTGCACAGTGGGCTGATTGACGCCGCAACCACCGCAAATGAAGTGCAAGGTGTCATTGCGCACGAACTTGGGCATGTCGTGGGCGGCCACGCCGTTCGCTTCGACGAAGGCGCCTCTGTGGCAAGTGGCATCAGCATTGCCAGCCTTATACTGGCCGCTGCGGCAATGGCGGCTGGCGCGGGCGAAGCAGGCATGGGCATTTTGTCCGCGGGCCAGCAAGCAGCGATGGGCAAATTCCTTGCCTACAGCCGCGGACAAGAAGGCACCGCCGATGCGTCTGGCGCGCAATATCTTTCCACCGCAGGCATTTCGGGCCGGGGCTCCATCAGCTTCTTCAAAAAGCTGCAGAATTTCGAATTCCGCCTCGGTATCCCGCAAGAGGATAGCTATGGCCGCACGCACCCCTTGTCGGGTGAGCGTATTTCGGTGCTGCAGGACAAATATTCCGCCGACCCGGCTTGGAATGCCCCGCTAAATCCGAAGTGGGAAAATGATTTCAAACGCATCAAGGCAAAGCTGACAGGCTATCTTTCTGACCCGAAGGCGACGATGCGCGATTATCCCGAAAACGATAAAAGCGTTCCTGCACGCTATGCGCGTGCCTATGCGTGGCATAAGTCTGCTTATCCGCAAAAGGCACTGGATGAGTCATCATCCCTCGTCGCATCCGCCCCCGAAGATCCCTATTTCCTGGAATTGCATGGGCAAATTTTGCTGGAATCGGGCCGACCAGCCGACGCGATTATACCGTTACGCAAAGCGGTAAGCCTAACGGGCAATCAGCCGCTGATCGCCGCCATATTCGGGCATGCGTTGATTGCAACCGAGGACAAGACAAAGCTCGATGAAGCCGCCCAAGTGCTTAAAGCCGCAGTCACGAAGGATAATCAAAATCCTTTTGCCTGGTACCAATTGGGCGTCGTTTACGAACAAAAGGGCGATAGCGCGCGCGCGGCCCTCGCGAGTGCGGAGCGTTACTTGATGGAAGGTGCGCCGCAATTGGCATTGCCTAACGCACAGACCGCAATGGCTGGCCTACCCGAATATTCACCAGATTGGATCCGGGCTCAGGACATTAATATGGTGGCCGAAGCAAAGCTTGCGCAGCTCAAGAAGCGGAAACGCTGAATTGGCTGGCAACGGTGCGCGGCGGGAGCTAATCGGGCCGTTATGAACAACATGACGTCGCGCACGCCGCTTATCCTCATTCTTTCCGCTACATTTTTGCTGGCCGCAATCGGCGCTTATCTGTTTTGGCCAAAAGATACCGTGTCCCTGCAAGAGCCAGCAGGTGCTGCATCACAGGACGCCGCCAAGGCTGCCGCCGCCGCGGGTATGAGCGCAGACGACCGCAAAGCGACCGAGGCAATTGTACGCGCATATATATTGGAAAACCCAGAGATTATCACAGAAGCCATTGGCGTCTTGCAAAAGCGTGAGGCAACGCAGCGCCTCACCGCCGCGGGCAGCAAACTGACCGAGCCCTTCCCCGGCGCAGAGTTCGGAAACCCCAATGGCGATGTCACACTCGTTGAATTTACCGATTATAATTGCGGATTTTGCCGCTCCAGCGTTGCAGATGTGCAAAAGCTGATCGATAGCGACAGCAATATCCGCGTTGTCATCCGCGAGGTACCGATCCTCAGCGCGACCAGCCGCGATGCTGCCTTATGGGCACTCGCAGCCGCCAAGCAAGGCAAGCACAAGGCATTTCACGATGCCATGTTCAGCGGTGGCCGCCCCGATGCCCAAAGCATCCGCGCTGCCGCTTCAAAAGCAGGGATGAACCTCGCCGCCGCAGAAAAATTCGCAAGCTCGCGTGAAGCGATCGATGAAGTTGAAAGCAACATTGCGATCATGCAGCAGGTCGGCTTTGGTGGCACCCCGACATTCATTATCGGCGACCAGATATTGGAAGGTGCCGTTGGCCTTGATGCGCTGAAAGCCGCAGTCGCGAAAGCGCGTAAAGCGGGTTAAGCTTTCTTGCCTTGGGCAATCACATACCATTCCACCGATCCTTTGCGGCTTGCCGGCGGCTTGGCGTGTTTTACGGTAGTGAAGTTGTTTTTCAAAATGCTCAGCATCACCGGGTCGGTCCCTCCGGCAAACACTTTGGCAACAAAATCACCGCCGGGCTGCAAAACCTGAATAGCAAAATCGACTGCCGCTTCGACCAGCCCCATTGTGCGTAAATGGTCGGTCTGTTTGTGACCGACGGTGTTCGCGGCCATATCTGACAAGATCAGGTCCGGCGCGCAGCCGGGTTCAGCAATCAACCGATCCGGCGCGCTGTCGTGCATGAAATCCATTTCGAGCAGCACCACGCCTTCAAGCGGGTCGACCGGCAACAGATCAATACCCACAATCGCGGCTTTGGGCTGTTGCCTGCGCACCACTTGTGCCCAACCGCCCGGCGCGACACCCAAATCGACCACGGCTTTCTTGCCGCGCAATATGTGAAACTTCTCGTCCAACTCGACCAGCTTATATGCTGCGCGGCTTCGATACCCCTCGCCATGCGCGCGCTTAACATATGGGTCGTTCAACTGCCGCTCAAGCCAGCGGGTTGAGCCAGCGGTGCGCCGCTTGGCCGTTTTGACCTTCTGTTTACCAGCCAGCGTCCGGCCGGAATCTTTACCACCAAATAAATTGTCTGCCATTATCAGTTCCGTCGATTTCTACGCTTGGCGTCGCTCGCCATCAGCGCACGCAAAATGCCCTCGCGAATTCCGCGATCCGCAACGCCCAGCCGCTCACCGGGCCATATATCAAAAATAGCCTCAAGGATGGCGCAGCCGGCAACGACCAAGTCCGCGCGCTCATGCCCAATGGTCGGGAATTCAGCCCGCCCCTCTATAGTGCGGCGGGCAAGCTCGCGGCTAATCTCGCGCATGGCGGCGGTCGGCAAATGCAGCCCGTCAACAGCGCGGCGATCATAGCTGTTCAGCTTGAGATAGACGCTGGCTAGCGTCGTTACCGTTCCCGAAGTCCCCAAAAGCCTGCGGTCTCCGCCATCCTCCGGCAAACGTGCGGCGAACTCGGCAAAGCTTGCCATCACCTTTGCGCGCATCGATGTATAAATGGCGTTTAGCTGCTCAGGCGTCTCCGCCTCGGCCCGTTCACTTTCGGTCAAAGACACCACGCCCCATGGAACGCTCACCCAGTCTAATATCTCGGGAACGCCGCCACTTGTCGACACCAGCACAAGCTCAGTCGACCCGCCGCCAATGTCGAATATAAGCGCTGGACCCTCCCCTTGCTCCAGCAAGGCATGGCATCCCATGACGGCAAGGCGCGCCTCTTCCTTTGGGCTGATGATATCAAGATGGATACCGGTCTCGCGCTTGACGCGTTCAATGAACTGCGCGCCGTTGACGGCCTGCCGACATGCCTCAGTCGCAACCGACCTCGCGAGAACGACATTACGCTTTTTCAGCTTCTCGGCGCATACGGACAGTGCCTCAACCGCGCGGTCCATGGCCTCATCGCTCATCCGGCCCGTCGCAGTCAGCCCCTCGCCCAACCGGACAACCCGCGAAAATGCATCTACGACGGTGAAATCATCTCCACCAGCCCGCGCGATTAACAATCGGCAGTTGTTCGTCCCAAGGTCAAGCGCAGCATATGCTGTCCGATCAAGCCAGTTACGCGGTAAAGCCGCGTTATCTGCAGGAACAAAACCATTGGCGGCCTTGGGAGACGTGTTGGATGTGTTTGCACGCGCTGCGCCCTCAGCCGAAGCTTGCTGCAGTGTTGCAGCCTTGGGTGCCGCATTCTTGCGACGGGGCGGCTTTTTACGTTTACGCCCGCGTCCCTTTTGCGGCGATGGCGCGACATTCTCGCCCATAGCCGTAAACTCACTTCTTATTTTCTATCCGGGCAGATGTTCTGCCGGTACCTGAAGCCGTGGTACGCGCTGCACGTTAAAAATTCAACATTTTTGAATATCGTAGCGGCCCACCCGGATTCAGCGGCTTGACCCTGCACGGGCACCAGCATATAGGCCCGGCCTCTGTTCCCCGGTCGTCTAACGGTAAGACTACGGACTCTGACTCCGTCTATTGAGGTTCGAATCCTTACCGGGGAACCATCATAACATATTGATATAGTTGCACTTTAATGCTGCAGAGCGGTGTGAATTACGCGCATTTGTGTTACTTCGCTAACCCACGCAATTCCGCGCCTTTCCGGGCATTTCCATGCACTCCCCGCAGCTCCGTGCATCATGTATGCAACATTATAGCGCCTATCAAAGCAGTGGCAGATTTTAATGCACCGCCGAGCTTACAGTCATATCGCATGCACACGCAAAGGCGACTTAGCTTGGCACGAACTCAATCTGGGCTGCAGCCGCGCCGGACATGATGAAACCAATGGGTCGTTCGGTTTCTTCCTGTAGATGAGCGATAATGCTGGCGGTGCGCGCGAGCAGTGAAATGCCTTTTAGTGCCGCGAGCGGAAAGCCCACGTCAAGCATGACTGCAGGGATAGCGCCATTGACATTGATGGGCAGTGGCCGGCCAATGGCATCGGGTAAAACATCGCGGATGGCATACAGCATCCCTATATGCTTACCGACAATCCCATGTTCTTCAGCAAGGCGAAGCAAAAGGTTGGCGCGCGGGTCGCCGTCCGAATGCTGTGGATGCCCAAATCCGGGGATTGCCTTTTTCTCAGCGCGCAGCGCGATGATTTTTTCTTTGGCAATGTCTGATGCGTTTGCACCCGTGGCTTCCGTCGCCTCCACGCATTCTGCATAAAAACGTCCGGCGACTTCTGCGCTGCCCAAGACGACGCTGCCACAACCCAGCAGGCCTGCGGCCACGGCACCATGAAATGCTTCTGGCGCTGCTGCGTACGTCATACGCGATGCGACGACGCTTGGCACCAGACCATGCTCGGCAATCGCAGCGAGCACCGCATTGCAAAAGAATAGCTGAGTCGGCGTAGGCAGCGTGCCTGTCACCAGCATCCAGAAATAGCTGGTGAAATCGACTTTGCCGATGACCTCTTCGCACAAATCCATACCGCGCACGTTGATGCTGTGCGCGTCCGATGTGCAGATTGAGGTGAAAGGTGCGTCCTGTTTGCCGATACGCATAACTGCTCCATATTTCGAATTTCGAAGTTGATTTCGTTATTCGAATTTTCTACGATGAAGTCAAGTCTGGAGACAAAAAATGGCGAAGCCGCTCGACAATATCACTGTTCTCGAAATGGGAACATTTATCACGGGGCCTGCGGCCGGAATGTTGCTGGCTGACTTGGGCGCGACTGTTATCAAGATTGAGCAACCCAAGGTCGGCGACCCGTTCCGTGCCTTCCGCGGCGCATTATACAGTCCGCACTTCCAAACGTACAACCGGAACAAGAAGAGCATCACGCTGGATACACGGCTGCCCGAAGACTTGGCGGTCTTCGATGCATTGTTGGCGGACGCGGATGTCTTCATTCAGAACTTTCGTCCCGGCGTTGCCGACAAGATTGGCGTTTCCCCGTCGCGATTACAGGCATTGAACCCGCGGTTGGTCTATGCGTCTATTTCGGGCTTCGGCAATGAAGGTCCGGACCGTGATCGACCCGCTTTCGACACAGTAGCGCAAGCGGTTAGCGGATTTTTGCGTTTACTTGTGAACCCTGTGCATCGCCGTGTCGTGGGCCCGGCGCTTGCAGACTCCTTGACCGGTTTCTATGCGGCTTATGGTGTGCTGGCGGCGTTGTACGAACGGGAGCGAACAGGCAAAGGCCGTCTGGTAGAAACGTCGATGTTTGAATCGATGGCGCATTTCAATCTTGATGACTTCACGCATTATTTTTCCGACAATCAGATCATGGGGCCATATAGCCGTCCCAACGTGTCACAGTCTTATGTGTTTGAATGTGCAGACGGCGCCTGGATCGCGTTGCACATGTCATCGCCGCCCAAATTCTGGGAAAATCTGGCGACGGCCGTTGGGCAGCCCGACATGCTGTCGCTTCCCATGTTTGAAAGCCGTGAGGCACGCATTGCCAATTACGAAAATGTAATCGGCTTCTTGGCGCCGATCTTCAAGACACGCGATCGCCAGACATGGTGCGATACATTGCGGGAATTGGAAGTCCCGCATGCCCCCGTCAACACGTCGCAAGAAGCGATTGAATCCGAGCAGGCCAAAGCGCTGCAGCTTTGCATTGAGGATCCGAACGGTCCGCATGGCGTGTTCAGGACGATTAGATCGCCCGTGACTTTTGACGGCGAACGTGCTCTTGAAGTCACCGCTCCGCCAGTTCTTGGTGCACATGATGAAGAGCTGGTGGCGCCGCTGCGAAGGACATTAGAAAGGTCGGATTGATGGCTAAAATCGAGAAAGACCCTGAGTATCTCTCGACGCTCGAACGTGGTCTTTCCGTTTTGCGGGCTTTTGACGACCAACATCCCGAAATGCGGTTAAGCGAGGTCGCTGCGGTGACCGGCCTTAGCCCCGCCGTAGCCCGGCGCTGCCTCAATACCCTTGTCGCCTTGGGATATATTGCCCAGCATGACCGCAACTTCCTCCTGAAGCCTGAAGTTCTGGCATTCGGCTCTGCCTTTCATTCGTCAATGCATCTTGAACAGGTGGTTGTCCCGGCCTTGCAGTCGCTGCGCGATGATACGGGCGACAGCGCGTCGATCGTTTCGCTGGCGGGCAAGGACATTCTATACCTCGCGCATGTATCTACCAACCGGCGTATCCGGTTGGGGGTCAATGTAGGCACGCGCTTTCCCGCGCATGCGACGTCGATGGGCAAGACCATATTGGCTTTCTTGTCGGACAGCGAGATTGCGGCATTTTTAGAGACCGCACCATTTGAAAAATTTACCGAGCATACCGTGACGACAGCGGACGCCATGCGCGAGCGGCTTCAGCTCATCCGGGAACGCGGATATGACTCCGCCTTTGACGAGCTTGATTTTGGTATCGTTTCGGTGGCGGTGCCGGTGTTTGATTCATCGCGGCGCGCGATCGCCGCTGTGAACTGTTCGACTTCAACGACTCGCATATCCCAAGAAGAACTGATTCAGTCCCGGCTACCTTTGCTCCGCGAAGCCGCTGCAGAGATTGAATCCTCGCTGCGCAGATTTCTGTCGTTGGCCACCGCTTTACAAGCGGATTCAGTGACATAAATATTCGCATATCGAACTTGACTTCGATTTTCGAACGAATTAGAACTATGTGATACGCTTCGGTGATAGAAGGCGTTCGACATGATCCGGGGAGGATGAAGAATGGCATTTCAGTCTGCAAAATGGGCTTCAGCGGCCTTAGTAACTTTGATGGCGTCGGCTGCGACGGTACCAAGCATCGCATACGCACAAGATGCGGTTGCGGAAGAAGCACCAAAAGAAATCGTGGTCAGCGCCCTTCGTCGCGATCAAAATTTGCAGGACGTGCCTGCGGCGGTCACCGCCTTCAGCGCAGAAGCCATCGAGAATGCAGGCATTGAAAAGCCGCTCGACTTCATCAACCTGACATCAAACGTCAATCTGGTGGAAACACAAAACTCCGGCAACGCGTTCATCATTATCCGCGGCATCACGCAGGCACGCAACAGTGAGCCCTCGGTTGCAGTCGTTATCGACGGCGTTCAGCAGGTGAACCCTGCTGCATTCAACCAAGAACTGGTTGATATTGCGCAAATCGAAGTTCTCAAGGGGCCGCAGGGTGGTCTTTATGGCCGCAACGCAATTGGCGGTGCGATCATCATCACCAGCCAGAAACCAACTGACGAATTCTCCGGCAGCATCAAAGCCGGCGTTGACAACGGCTTTGGCTGGAACGTCCGTGCAGGCCTTAGTGGCCCACTGTCCGACACCGTAAAGTATCGCATGTCGGGTTCGTACCGGGATACAAAAGGTTATCTGCCTAACACATTCCTGAATGAAGATGCCGACCCTGTTAAGGACCTTTCGCTGCGCGGCAATCTGCTGTTCGAACCAGGCAATGGCTGGACCGCTGACTTGCGCGCATCTTATGCAAAGCTAGAAACACAGGCACTCTACTTCAACATCGTCAATGACGTTAATGATGTCAGCCTGCCGATCCGCGTCAACAACCGCGGCATCAACAATCGCGATATTTTGAACGTTGCGGCGAAATTCGCCTATGAGGGCGACGGCTTCACGGCAACGTCAATTACCTCGTACGACACGGTCAAAGAAATCCTGACCGGCGACGCATTTGACTTCCGGCCGGTCAACGAATCCTTCTTGTTCCGTCCAGCCAATTCACCTTTCGGCTTTGGCCTCGGTTTCGGTATCGATATTGCGCAAAGCCAATATCTAGACGTCAAGGCCGTCAGCCAGGAAATTCGCATTGAGTCGCCAAAGAACGACAAATTGTTCTGGATGTTCGGTGGCTATTTTATCGATACGCAACGTTTCATCTCTACGGGGAACCTCGTCGATTTCGGACAAGGTGTGTTCCCGGTTTACCGTACGCCTTCGACCAACCCTGCAAGTCCGCAGCAGACGTTCCTTGCAGACAGCCAGAATAACTTTGCTTGGGCTGTATTCGG
>CALDKP010000365.1 GCA_937898535.1 uncultured Sphingomonadales bacterium
TCACCTTGGCGAACCGGCGTTCCATGGCCTTTCCCTTGCTAATTGGCCGACGGGCGCTAAGGCGCGGCTTTCTGGTCAATAGCGCACGACGCTGGGTATTGGGCAAGCCAGCGAATCAAGGACATGAGAGCACATGAAAATCGCCATGTTGGCACGCAACGCCAACCTATACTCGCATCAACGACTCGTCGAAGCAGCCTTGGCGCGCGGACATGAGATTGATATTCTGAATACGTTGCGGGTGACTATGAACATCACGTCGCACCGCCCCGAAGCATATTATCAGGGTGCTAAGCTTGGCAAATATGACGCGGTGATCCCGCGCATTGGCGCGTCCATCACATTTTACGGACTTGCTGTACTGCGTCAGTTTGAGATGATGAACGTATGGTCATTGAACGAGAGTGTTGCCATCGGCCGCTCACGCGACAAGCTGCGGTCGTTGCAGATTTTGGCGCGCAAGGGGCTTGGTCTGCCGGTCACGGCGTTCGCCCACGATCCCAAGCAAACCGACGAAGTCATCAAAATGGTTGGCGGCGCTCCCGTGGTCATCAAGCTATTGGAAGGTACGCAAGGCATTGGCGTGGTTTTGGGTGAGACTGAAAAGTCGGCTCGCTCCGTCATTGAGGCGTTTCGCGGTGCTAACGTGAACATCCTCGTGCAGGAATTCATCAAAGAGGCTAATGCCACCGACATCCGTTGCTTTGTGATCGGCAACAAGGTTGTCGCATCGATGCAGCGTAAGGGTGCGGAGGGTGATTTTCGATCAAACCTGCATCGTGGCGGTTCTGCTGAAGCCATAAAAATTACGCCGGAAGAACGATCAACGGCGGTCCGCGCCGCGCGGGCCATGGGGTTAAATGTCGCTGGCGTCGATATGCTCCGGTCCAATCATGGCCCGGTCATCATGGAAGTGAACAGCTCGCCCGGGCTTGAGGGAATCGAAAAAGCCACTGGCAAGGATATTGCGAGCCGAATTATTGCGTTCATCGAAGAAAACGCAATTGCGGGCAAAACTAAGACCAAAGGCAAGGGATAGCGCGCCTCTAGCCTTGACAGTTGCCGCGACTCACCGTAAGGCGACGTCAATTCCGAACATCTGGTGCAGCCAGCAGCGCTTTAACGCGTCCGCTGGTTTTGCGCGTTTCGGAATATCATCAGCGTTGAGATAGGGTTTGTCTTTCGGGGCACCTGTGGAGCAGGAGTAAATAAATTGGCACGTATTGCCGGAGTTAACATTCCAACCAACAAGCGCGTGATCATTGCGCTTACCTACATTCACGGTATCGGCCGCACTAAAGCCGTCGAAATCGCGACAAAGCTAGGAATTGATCATAGCCGTCGTGTGCAGGACCTTTCGGATGCCGAAGTTCTGCAAATCCGCGAAACCATCGATGCGGGCTACACCGTAGAAGGCGATCTTCGCCGCAACACATCGATGAACATCAAGCGTTTGATGGATCTCGCCTGCTACCGTGGCCTTCGCCACCGTAAGGGTCTTCCAGTCCGTGGCCAGCGTACGCATACCAATGCGCGCACCCGCAAGGGCAAGTCCAAGGCAATCGCGGGCAAGAAGAAGTAATCACGGGCCTTGGCCTGATTATTTTTTCTTCGCATTTTCGAATAGGATACACATTATATGGCACGCGAACCACAACGCATTAAAAAGCGGGAGCGTAAAAATATTTCGGCAGGCGTCGCGCACGTCAATGCCAGCTTCAACAACACGATGATCACGATCACCGATGCCCAGGGCAACGCGATCAGCTGGTCATCCGCGGGAACCATGGGTTTCAAGGGCAGCCGCAAGTCGACGCCTTATGCAGCACAGGTTGCAGCGGAAGACGCAGGCAAGAAGGCCGCTGAACACGGCGTTCGTACGCTTGAAGTCGAAGTTAAGGGCCCCGGTTCGGGTCGTGAATCGGCACTTCGCGCATTGCAGGCAGTGGGTTTCACCATCACCTCGATCCGTGACGTGACATCGATTCCGCACAACGGCGTCCGTCCTTCCAAGCGTCGGCGCGTCTAAGCATTCGTTTCAGGGGCGGCTGTTCAGTCGTTCCTTCTTTTACCCGCGAACCGGCACGGTGCACCAAATTGCCGGTCCCGCAAAACCCAAGGGGAAATCCATGTCCGTCAATATCAAGAACTGGCAGGAACTGAAAAAGCCCAACGCACTTGAACTCAAGTCAGGTAGCGATGCGAAGCGTAAGGCAACTTTTGTTGCAGAGCCGCTGGAGCGTGGCTTTGGTTTGACTCTCGGCAATGCGCTGCGTCGCGTATTGCTTTCATCGCTGCAGGGCGCAGCGATCACATCGATCAAAATCGAAAACGTGTTGCACGAATTCTCGTCGCTCGCTGGCGTTCGTGAAGATGTCACCGACATCGTTCTGAACATCAAGCAAGTTGCGTTGAAGATGGAGGGCGAAGGTCCAAAGCGTCTTCAGCTTTCGGCAACGGGCCCCGGCGCGGTAACCGCTGGTGACATCGCCGTTTCGGGCGACATCCAAGTGATGAACCCTGATCTCGTCATCTGTCATCTCGACGATGGCGCGACGCTGAACATGGAAATCACTGCCGACATCGGTAAGGGTTATGTTCCTGCAGTCGCCAACCGTCCAGCGGATGCGCCAATCGGCCTCATCCCGGTCGACAGCCTGTATTCGCCTGTACGTCAGGTCGCCTACAAGGTGGACAATGCACGCATCGGTCAAGAACTTGACTATGACAAGTTGTCGCTGACCATCGAAACCGACGGCACCGTAACGCCAGAAGACGCCGTGGCTTATGCAGCACGCATTCTTCAGGACCAGTTGCAAGTGTTCGTCCACTTCGAAGATTCGATGGCTGCATCGTCGCCAATGATTGGCATGGCAGCACCATCAGCTTCTTCGGAAGAATCGGATGCAAACCAGCTCAACCGTTACCTTCTCAAGAAGGTCGACGAATTGGAATTGTCGGTCCGCAGCGCAAACTGCCTCAAGAACGACAACATCATCTACATCGGCGACCTCGTGCAAAAGAGCGAAGCCGAAATGCTGCGTACGCCTAATTTCGGTCGCAAGTCGCTGAACGAAATCAAGGAAGTGCTCTCGTCGATGGGCTTGCGCCTTGGCATGGACATCCCCGGATGGCCGCCAGAAAACATCGAAGAGATGGCAAAGAAGCTTGAGCAAGAACTGCTTGGCTAAAGAATATTGGGCCGAGGCATTGCTTCGGCCCAACCAAAAGGGAAATGGCCGCCCTTAAACGGCCAGGATCGGGGTACCTGATACGGCCCCCCTACGAACGAAGGAATGAAATATGCGCCATAAAGTTGGCCACCGTAAGCTGCAACGTACCACGTCGCACCGTACCGCGATGCTTCGCAACATGGCAGCGTCGCTTATCAAGCACGAACAGATCAAGACGACTTTGCCAAAGGCGAAGGAACTGCGTCCTTACATCGAAAAGCTGATTACGCTGGCGAAGAAGGGTGGCTTGTCCAACCGTCGTCTCGCGATGAGCCGTTTGATGGACGACAAGCAGCTGGTAAAGTTGTTTGACGAACTGGCAACGCGCTATGCCGACCGCAGCGGTGGTTACAGCCGCGTTATCAAGGCTGGCTTCCGTGGATCCGATGCTGCACCAATGGGCGTCATCGAACTCGTTGACCGCAATGTCGACGCCAAGGGTCAGGACAGCGGCCCAGTTGAAGTATTGGACGACGCTGAATAAGCACGTCTTGCTTTAAGAGTTTCAAAAGGGCGGTATCCGAAAGGGTGCCGCCCTTTTTCATGGGGTTATGATTTCGTCCGAGCGCTTCGGTCGACCAACCAAAAGAGCAGGCTGGAAATCAACCATGCCACCGAAAGCACAATCGTAAACCGTCCGCCGTGCGCGTCGCTGCCCAATATGCCGGCAAAGACGCCAATGCTTATCTGCACGATGCCCGCCAAAAGCATTGCCTGCTGCAATATGCGCCTGCGAAACCGCGACGCGATGCTGCCGACAATCGCGATCAGCAATACCGCGCCGAACCATAAATTGGTCGGATTATCCTCATTGCCAATCATGCCGACAGCAAGGTTAGACCAAATGACCATGAACCCGGCCAGCACAGCAAACATCGAGCCAAGGCGGAAGTACCAGTTTGATGACAGGCGCACCGCAAATTCAATCAGGCCGCCTACTATGCCGAAAATGACGGCGGCGACGATGAAGTCGGTTTCGTCCCAATTAACTTCTGTGGTGAACTGCATTGCGACCAATGGCGTCAGGATAAGCGCTACCGCACCGCCCCAGCCCGAGATTCGCCAGATATTCCGCCGCGGCCTTGCTGGCCCGATATTGTCTACATGCATAGCATTGCCCTTTTCCGTGAATGAGAGCTATGCATACAAGGCAGCGACATTGCAGGCATGAGCGGGACATGAGCATTTGGTGAAAAATGAAATCAGATAGTCTCCGGTTCGGCCGCTTCACGCTTCAGGTCAGCAGCCGACGCCTGCACTGCGATGGTGCCGTCGTCGATGTCTCCAGCCGCTATTTCGATGCGCTTGTCCTGCTCGCAACCAATGCCGGCGCGCTTGTGTCGAAAGACCAGTTCATGGACGATGTCTGGCGCGGTGTTCCTGTCACCGACGAGGCACTTACACAATGTATTCGCAGCCTGCGCCGTGTGCTTGCGGATGACGCCGCGCGGCCGATGTTTATCGAAACCGTTCCAAAGCATGGCTATCGTTTTATCGCTCCAGTCGAACGCGACGTTGGCCCTGCAGCCAGCACCTCTATCACCACAGCTGCCACGACGGATTGGGCGACATTTTGGGCACTGGGCGGTGCGGGCGTTGTCGGCGGTGGCTTGGCGGGGCTGTTGGGCGGGTTGTTTTACGGATTTGCGGGTGCATCGCAGCCAATGGCACCGGGCATGGGCGCGACGTCCATCGTGCTTGTCCTGACGGCAATTACGGTGCTGGTTGCGTTATTGGGGGCTGCGGGCGTGAGCTTCGGCATTGCTGCGGTTGGCCTTTGGAATTCCACCCGTTGGTCCGCAACCATAGCGGGCGGCGCGGCGGGCGGTTTCCTGATCGGCGGTATTGTGAAGCTGCTTGGCTTGGATGCGTTCAATCTGGTGCTCGGGCAATCACCCACCCAAATGACGGGCGCGCTGGAAGGTGCGGTGATTGGCGCCGCTGTCGGGCTTGGCCTATGGCTTGGCCGACGGCAGATACGCGATATGCCGCTGCGTTTCGCGATCCTACCCGCGGCGTTGGTTGGGGGCTTAGCGGGCGCGGGGATTGTCATGGCCGGTGGGCGCTTGCTTGGCGGCAGCATCTATGAGCTGGCCCGGCTTCTTCCGCAATCGCGGCTGCGGTTCGACCAAATCGGTGGCTTCTTTGGCGAAGCTGGCTTTGGTCCCATCAGTCAGATCGTTACCGCCGGTTTGGAAGGCATGTTGTTTGCGGCAGGCGTGGCCGCTGCCATCTTGTTGGCGCAGCGGCAGCGGGGTGCATGATTTCGACGAAAATGCGAAATATTCTTGCGGGCGACGGCAGGAATAGTTGGCGTTCATGCGTGGACGCTATAGTCGGATCACAGAGATTTTGAGAGTTGGGGAAATGATAATATGCGAAGTGTATTTTTGGTCGGTGCAGCCGTTATGATGGCACCGATTTCGTCGGTCGCCATGGCCGCAGATTCAGCCACCGCCGATGCCGCAGTCAAATTGCCCTATCCGCAGACCAAAACCGTCAATGTCGTCGATGAACAATTCGGCGTGAAGGTTGCGGATCCCTATCGCTGGCTGGAAGATGATGTGCGCGTCAATCCCGAAGTCGCCGATTGGGTGAAGGCGCAAAATGCTGTCACCGACGCATATTTGGAAACATTACCCGGCAAGAAAGTGCTCGCCGAGCGCATGAAGATGCTTTTCGACTATGAGCGCTTTGGCCTTCCTGAAAAAGCCGGTGGCTATTATTTCTTCACAAAGAATGACGGCCTGCAAAACCAATCGGTCTTGTATGTCCGCAAAGGCCTAACGGGCGCAGACCGTATTTTGATTGACCCCAATCTATGGGCAAAAGACGGCGCCACTGCGCTTGATAGCTGGGTGCCATCGAACAATGGCAAGCTGCTGGCTTATGCTGTTCAAGATGGCGGTTCAGATTGGCGGACGATTAAAGTCCTCGACACCGTGACCGGCAATGTGCTCGCCGACGAAATCAACTGGGCAAAATTCACCAACATAAGCTGGGTGGGCAATGACGGGTTTTTATACTCGCGCTTTGCAGAGCCAAAAGAAGGCGCGGCATTCCAGCAGCTGAATTATAATCAGACCATCTATTACCACAAAATCGGTACGCCCCAGTCGCAAGACAAGGCCATATACGCAACGCCGGACAAGCCCGAATATGGGCATAGTGCGCAAGTGACGCATGACGGCAAATGGGCAGTCATTACGACGTCTTCGGGAACCGATGAGAAATATGAACTGCACGTGATGCCACTTGGCAAAAAGCCAACATGGAAACCGCAACCGCTCGTGACTGGTCTGGAGCATGACTGGGGCCTGATCGAAGGCATGGGCAACACTTTGTGGTTCACCACCAACAAGGACGCGGCAAAGCTTAAGGTTGTGACGGTTGATCTGGGTGCGAAGGCGCCCGTATTTACCGATGTTATAGCGGAGCGTGCGGAAACATTGTCGCGCGCGCAGATTGTCGGCAACCGCCTGATCCTTTCATATATCAAAGATGCCAAGTCGATGGCGCTGCTGACAGACCTTGCAGGCCAGCCTGTGCAGGAAATCAAGCTCAGCGCGATCGGGACGGCCAGTGGCTTTTCAGGAACGCCGGGTGATCCAGAGACATTTTACGGATTCTCCAGCTTTAATCAGCCGGGCGCCGTATATCGTTTCGACAGCAAGACGGGTGCTTCGGCGCCGTTCGCGCAGCCGAAGCTAAGCTTCAACCCAGCCGACTTCACGGTTGAGCAAGTGTTTTACCCGTCGAAGGATGGCACGAAGATCCCGATGTTCGTCGTGCACAAAAAAGATCTCGATCTGACGAAGGGCGCGCCGACATTGCTCTATTCCTATGGCGGGTTCAACATTTCGCAGACGCCCACTTATTCAGCGACGCGCATGGCTTGGTTGCAATCGGGCGGCGTATTCGCCCTCGCCAATATTCGTGGCGGCGGCGAATATGGAAAGCCGTGGCATGATGCCGGTCGTTTGATGAACAAACAAAATGTCTTTGACGATTTTGCCGCCGCAGCGGAATATCTTATATCCAGCGGCGTTTCCGCGAAGGGCAAGATTGCCGTCGAAGGGCGGTCCAATGGCGGACTGCTGATTGGTGCCGTTGTGAACCAGCGTCCTGACTTGTTCGCTGCAGGCCATGCCGCAGTGGGCGTGATGGATATGGTGCGCTTCGACCGTTTCACCGCTGGCCGTTATTGGGTCGATGACTATGGCTACCCCAGCAAGGAAGCCGACTTTAAAATGCAGATGACCTATTCACCCTATCACAACATCAAATCGGGCGTCGAATATCCAGCGGTCATTGTCTCGACCGCGGATACCGACGACCGTGTGGTTCCGGGGCATAGCTTCAAATATATCTCCGCCTTGCAAGCTGCAGAGACCGGCAACAAGCCCAAGATCATCCGCATCGAAAGCCGTGCGGGCCATGGTTCAGGCAAGCCAACCGACAAGGTTATTGACGAATATTCGGACATTTATGCGTTTCTCGCGAAATGGACGGGGCTGACCCTCACCGAATAATTGTTCATGAAAGTGGCAATTTAGATGAACGGATGCTGACAAGTCAATTCAGCATCCGGACAACCCGAATCGCATATTTGCTCTCCATCGGCACAGAATAGCTGCGCTGGTTCAAGGAGAACGAAGATGAATTTCATGACCAAAACTTTGCTTGGCGCGGGAGCTGCTGCTGCAGCTTTGGTGAGTGTAGCCGTTCCCGCCCAAGCGCGTGATCGCCATGACCGCAACCGCGACCGTGATAGCATAAGTGCCGGCGAGATTATTGCTGGAGCGGTCGTGCTCGGTGGTCTTGCCGCTGTGCTTTCAAGCGGCAACAATGGCCGCAACGATCGCCGCGGTTATGATGACCGTTATGATGATAACCGCGCGGGCTATAATTACGACATTCGCAACGGCAGCGGCCGCGCTGCGGTTAACCAGTGCGTCGCCAGCGTTGAACGTTGGGCCAATGGCTATAGCCGTTCAGACGTCACGCAAGTGCGCAGCATCGAACGGACGCGTTTTGGCTATCGGGTCCAAGGCAATGTCGTTGTTCAAGACGGCGGACGTGGCCGTTACGAGAATAACTATTATGGCAATGACCGATTTGGCGGCAACGCGTACCAGCGCGGTTACGACAAGGGCCGCTTCACCTGCTTTGTAGAACGTGGCCGCGTGGTCGACATCAACTATCGCGGACTGGAACAGTGGCGCTGAATGTTTACATATGCGTGGGTACAATGAGGCTCAGTCTGGAGACAGGCTGAGCCTCTTGTCATTTCGGTGCCGCGATATTCGCGGGACCGACTGCAAAGGCTGGCTTTGCTTGCCACAATCCTAAAAACGCGCCACAGTCGCCTTATGGCAAATATCCTCGCATTTCTGTTTGGCCTTATTGCACTTTTGCTGGCCATCATCGGGGTCATCCCCTTGCTTGGATGGCTGAACTGGCTCATTATTTTGATCGCTGGCGTCGGCGCGGCCTTTGGCTTCGCTTCGGAAAAGGACAGCGGTCGGAACTTCTGCCTCGTCGTCGTGGCCATTTGCGCACTGCGCCTCTGGATCGGCGGCGGGATCATCTGATCCCCACGCGAAGGCTTGGCGAAACACATGACAGACAAATCTGAAACCGCGCAGCCAAGTGGCTTGCCTTATGCCCTGTCGGCATATCTCATCTGGGGCTTCGTCCCGGTTTATTTCAAGCTGCTGAGCCATGTCTCGCCAATCGCGGTCGTTGCCCAGCGCGTCTTGTGGTCCATTCCGCTACTGCTGGTCATTATGGCCTTTCGCAAACAGCTTGGCGAATATGCCGCCATTTTCCGCCACAAGGCGCATCTGCGCAATTTGCTCGCCTCTGCTACGTTGGTCGCCATTAACTGGCTGATCTACATTTGGGCCGTTTCCACGGACCATATTTTGGCCGCGAGCCTTGGCTATTATCTCAATCCCTTGGTGAACGTCCTGCTGGGGCGTCTGTTTTTAGGGGAACGATTGCGGCCGCTTCAGATGGTCGCCGTTGCCGTCGCCGCCATTGGCGTTGCTATCCTCATCGGTGATGCGCTCGATACCTTATGGGTGTCGATATCGCTCGCTTTAAGCTTTGGCCTCTATGGCCTTATCCGCAAGATTACCCCCGTTGGCTCTGTTCCCGGCCTTGCGACCGAGACGACATTACTCGCACCGCTGGCATTGGGTGCGGTGCTCTATTTCGCGCACGTTGGCGGCGGCGGATTTGGGGATGATGTGACGACGTCGGTGCTTTTGATATTGGCAGGTGCGGTCACTGCCATCCCGTTGCTGATGTTCGCGACCGCCGCCCGCCGGATGAGCTATACCAGCCTGGGCTTTGTGCAATATACGGCACCGTCCATCGCGTTCCTGCTGGGTGTGTTCGTGTACGGCGAACCATTAAGCACGACGAAGTTGGCGTGCTTCATCCTGATCTGGTTCAGTATCGCGATTTTCTGTGCGGACGCGATTAAAACCTACAGGGCCTCAAAAGCTTAGGTACTGACCCTAAGCCTTCAGACGCCAGCGCAATGTTTCCCCTGCGTGGAACGGAACGACATTAAGCCCTTCAAGCGCAAGCAGCTCGGGCACGACGATGTCCGCGCGTTCCATCGTTATGCGCTCCTCGTTCAATGGCAGGCCGTAGAAACGTGGGCCGTTTTCCGAAGCAAAGGCCTCAAATCTGTCCAGCGCGCCTTCTTCTTCAAAGACGGCGGCGTAGCTTTCCAATGCGAAGGGCGCGTTGAATATTCCGGCGCACCCGCAGGCGCTTTCCTTGGCAGATTTGTCATGCGGCGCACTGTCGGTGCCGAGGAAATATTTTTCGCTGCCCGATGTCGCAGCCTTGCGAAGTGCAAGCCGGTGTATTTCACGTTTGGCGACTGGCAGGCAGTAGGCATGCGGACGGATGCCGCCTGTAAACATGGCATTGCGGTTGATGTGCAAATGTTGCGGCGTGATGGTCGCTGCGACGTTGGAACCGCTGGCATCTACAAAAGCAACAGCGTCTGCGGTGGTGATATGTTCAAACACGATCTTGAGCTCAGGCAGGTCGCGGACCAGCGTCGACAGCGTCCGTTCAATGAACACAGCCTCACGGTCAAAGATATCGACATGCGATTCTGTGACTTCGCCATGGATCAGCAATGGCATCCCGATCCGCGCCATATGCTCCAGCGCCGGCATGATGTTGGCTACGCTGGTAACGCCGTGCGCGCTTCCGGTGGTGGCATGCGCGGGGTATAGCTTTGCCGCTGTAAACACACCTTCGGCGTGACCGCGCGCCAGTTCATTGCCATCGGTTGCGTCGGTAAGATAGGCCGTCATAAGCGGCGTGAACGTGATGCCTTCGGGCACCGCCGCCAAAATCCGGTCGCGATAGGCCGCGCAGGCTTCAACCGTCGTTACAGGTGGCGACAAATTGGGCATGACAATCGCGCGCGCAAACTGTTTTGCTGTGAAGGGCACCACGCTGCGCATCGCTGCGCCGTCGCGAAAATGGAGATGCCAATCATCAGGGCGGCGGATGGAAAGAATCGTCTGGTCGGTCATGGCTTCCCTTTAAGCGCCTCTCCCCCTATCTGTCACCTATGCCAAACACCCGTCTATTCGACCGCTGCGTTATCCGTCTGTCGCCCACTGAGGCAAATGAAGATGTCCGCCAATTTTTGCAGGGGCTGGTGACTCAGGATACCACGGCAGAGATGCCCTTATGGGCGGGCCTGCTGAGCCCGCAGGGAAAGGCGCTGTTCGATTTCATCCTGTGGGCCGACGGCAATGATGTCCTCATTGATTGCGAAGGCGCGCAAGCAGACACATTGGTCCGCCGCCTGTCCATGTACCGGTTACGCCGGAAAATCGCCATTGCCATTGATCCGACATGCGGCGTGTTCTGGAAAGGCGAAGGCAGCGCAGATCCGCGCCACCCGGAACTCGGGACACGCTGGCTGGGCGCCCCGGCCGACGATGATGTTGATGCGAGTGCCGCCTATCGCGCGCATCGGCTTGGGCTGGGCATCACCGAGGGCGTAAATGAACTGGGCAGCGAACAGACGTTGTGGCTTGAGGCCAATGCCGTCGAACTGAACGGGGTATCATTCACCAAGGGATGCTATGTCGGGCAGGAGAATACCGCGCGCATGAACTGGCGGCAGAAGGTGAATCGACGGCTGGTGGTCGTCCCGTTGGCGCAAGCTGACGAGAGCCGCCAGCGGTGCGTTTATATGGACCTTGGCAAATCGGTGGAGTTGCGCCGCGTAGAAGATTTGACGGTGCTTGTTCTGCCGGACTGGCAGCGCGCTGCGCTCGGTTAATCGAGCAACTCCAGCTTAACCTTCGCGGTCCCGCTGCGGTGCATTCCGATCTGTTTGGCCGCAGCATAAGATATATCCATGATGCGTGATTTGCTCCACGGTCCGCGGTCGTTAACCCGCACGATGACTTCCTGACCATTGGCCAGATTGGTGACCGCCACCCGGGTGCCAAAGGATAAGGTCCTGTGCGCCGCCGTCATCGCGTTTGGATCAAAGCGCTCACCACTGGCCGTACGATTGCCGCTGAGTTCAGCACCATAATAGCTGGCCAATCCCGTGCCGATGTCGACACGGCTGTCGCCAGCTTGCGCCAAAACGGGCAAGGCGATGATCGCGAGCGCCAGATAGTTACGTTTGTGCATAAACCTCCCCCAAGGCGTGCGGGCTACAGTAAGCGTCGCACACTTCCAATTGTCGAAACGATAGTTTGCACAGACTTTGCGCTCAAACGTCCAGATTGGCGACGTTAAGCGCGTTTTCGACAATGAAATCACGCCGTGGCTCAACCACTTCGCCCATCAGCTTGGTGAAGATATCGTCCGCAAGGTCGGCCTGGTCAATTTCAACACGCAGCAGCGACCGGTGATTGGGGTCGAGCGTCGTTTCCCACAATTGCTCCGCATTCATTTCGCCAAGACCCTTGTAGCGTGAAATCGATAGGCCCTTTCGCCCGGCGGCGAGTATGGCCTCAAGCAATTCCGATGGACGCGTGATCGCGCCTTTATTGCCTACACTGACGGCTGTCGTTGCGCGCTTGGCTTGGTCGCCAACGGCATCAGCTGCTTCTGCGTCACCGTCTGCTTCGATGTCTTCGGCGGCATCTGCTGCTGCAGCGGCAGTGACCTTCACCAATCGGGCAGGGGTCTCGTAACTGGCGGTTTCTTCGCTGGCGAGCTTGTGCAGCTTGCGGGCTTCTGCCGACATTAGGAATGCCGCGTCGATGATGTGGTGATCGGTTACACCGCGCCATAAGCGTTCGAAGTGATACCCACCGTCTTCGGACACGCGGCCGGACCATTTGCCCTCGACATCCTGCGCACCCATCCATGCGGCAGCCTTGGCCACCGCAGCAGCGCGGTCAGTTGCCTCGGGGTCAAGCGCGCCTGTGAGCGCCATGGCCTCAACAATTGTGGGGTCGTAGCGGCGGGGCACAAATGCCATCAGGCTACGCATCCGGCGCGCATGGTCGACCAATGCGCCCAAATCGGCGCCTGCGCGTTGTCCGCCGGCACCTTCAAGCACAACGCCGCCAAGGCCCAATTCCGCAAGATGGTCGTCGAGCGCCTTGTCGTCCTTAACAGATCGGAAGAGCGTCGTGTAGGGAAAGAGTGTCTTCGCCTGTGTAGATC
>CALDKP010000366.1 GCA_937898535.1 uncultured Sphingomonadales bacterium
GCTCAGGCGACCGGGATAATGCCATTCGCATCGCTTTGGCCGAAAAACTGTCGCTCAAGGCCGCGCAGCCCCGATATGAAGCCTTTTTGCGCCGCGCGCCTGCACTAATCGCGGAACATACGCGGATGCTCGGCGTCGATCAGCTACGCGCCGGGATTGATGCGTGGGAGGCCGCAAGCGGGCTGGCGGCACGCGCCATCGCGTTGAGTTTGGACAAGCAGAGCGTTGTCTTTCAAATGGGAAGCTTGCTGGCATCGGTTCAAGCGCATAAGGCGAGCTAATTCGCCAAAAAATACAAGAGTCCACATGTCTGAACCTTTTTATATTACCACCGCCATAGCCTATCCAAATGGCAAGCCGCATATCGGTCACGCCTATGAAGCGATCGCAACCGACGCGATTGCGCGGTTTCAGCGGTTAATGGGCCGTGATGTCCGCTTCGTCACTGGCACCGATGAGCATGGCCTGAAAATGGACCAGACGGCACGCGCAGCGGGCAAAGCAACACGCGACCTTGCAGATGAAATGTCGTCTTATTTCAAGGAAATGTGCCACACTCTTGATATCTCTATTGATCATTTTTGTCGCACAACGTCGGACCATCATCACAAGGCCAGCCAAGCCATTTGGAAACGGCTGGAAGCCGCTGGCGACCTATATCTTGACCGGTACGAAGGATGGTATTCTGTCCGCGACGAAGCTTATTATGACGAAACCGAGCTGACGGAGGGCGAGGGGGGCCAGAAGCTTTCGCCGCAGGGCACACCTGTGGAATGGACTGTGGAAGAAAGCTGGTTTTTCCGCCTTTCGAAATATGAACAGCCATTGCTCGAATATTACGGCGCGCATCCTGACTTTATTCGCCCCGACAGCCGGAAAAATGAAACGGTTAAGTTCGTTGAAGGCGGCCTGAAAGACCTGTCCGTCTCGCGCACCAGTTTTGACTGGGGCGTCAAAGTTCCCGGCAGCGAAAATCATGTCATGTATGTCTGGCTGGACGCGCTAACCACCTATATTTCCGCGATTGGCTTTCCCGACGATACCGAGGAATGGCGCAAATTCTGGCCCGCCAACGTGCATATCATTGGCAAGGACATTGTCCGCTTTCACACCGTCTATTGGCCCGCATTTTTGATGTCGGCTGGTTTGCCATTGCCTAAACAGGTGTTCGGACATGGGTTCCTGCTTTCACGTGGCGAGAAAATGTCGAAGTCCTTGGGCAATGTCGTGGACCCGATGCAGCTTGCGGAATTGTTTGGCGTTGATGCGCTGCGCTATTTCCTGCTGCGCGAAGTCAGCTTCGGTCAGGACGGCAGCTATAGCCCCGAAGCAATCGTAACGCGCGTAAATGCTGATCTCGCCAACAGCTTCGGCAATTTGGCGCAGCGGACATTGTCGCTGATCTTCAAAAATTGCGAAGGCTATCTGCCCGCCATTCGCGGCCATAATGACGATGATACAGCGCTGTTGGATTTGGTGGGCGCGACAGTTTCGCAGCATATCCCTGCGCATTACGAAGATTTGGCGATGTCACAGGGGCTCGAAAGCTGGATGCAGGCGGTGTTTGCCTGCAACGCCTATGTCGATGTGCAGGCACCATGGGCGCTTAAGAAAACAGATCCGGAACGTATGGAAACCGTGCTTGCCACGCTGTTCATTTGTATCGCGCAGCTGGCCATCGCTGCTTTGCCGATCATTCCCGGGTCAGCGACCAAGCTCCTCGACCAAATGGGCGTTCCGCTTGATGTGCGGAACTTCCATGCGGCAGGATCGCATTGGTATTCACCTTTGGCCGAGAGCAATTACCAAATTGCCCAGCCTGTCGGGCTATTCCCCCGATTGGAAATGCCCGCGGAGGAGGGGACTGCGGCCTGATGTTCGTCGATTCCCACTGCCACCTCAATTATAAGGGCTTAGTCGAGCAGCAAGGCGAGATTCTTGCGCGTGCAAGGGACAGCGGTGTGTCTGCCATGCTCAACATTTCAACCCGTGAGCGCGAGTGGGATGAGGTTATCGGGCTTGCGGAACAGGAACCTGACGTGTGGGCGTCCGTCGGCATTCACCCGCATGAAGCGGACCAGCATATAGGCATGGATGCCGCCAAACTTATCGCGCGTGCGGCGCACCCGCGTGTCGTCGCCATTGGCGAAACTGGGCTCGATTTTTACTATGATCACAGTGACCGGGCGCAGCAAGGCCTGTCCTTTCGCGAACATATTGCTGCCTCACGTGACACCGGGCTTCCCATTATCATCCACACACGCGATGCCGAGGCGGAAACGGCCGACATATTGCGCGACGAAATGTCGAAGGGCGCATTCACCGGCGTCATTCATTGCTTCACCGCAAGCGCAGAATTTGCGCGCACGGCGTTGGACCTTGGCCTGTATATTTCGCTGTCGGGCATCGTGACGTTCAAAAATGCCCAAGATCTTCAAGAGGTGGCCAAATGGTTGCCTGTGGATCGGATGTTGGTGGAAACCGACGCACCATTTCTGGCGCCAATTCCGCATCGCGGCAAGACTGGCGAGCCCGCATTTGTTGCGGACACCGGACGTTTCGTGGCGCAGTTGCGCGGTGTTGACGTGGAAACGCTCGCGAAACAGACTTCAGACAATTTCTACAGTCTGTTTTCCACGGCTGTACGATGAATATCATGGAAGACGGCCCATCGTTAATCTGGGGCGTCGTTTGCATATTGTTGCTATTGAGCTCACTTGCGGCGCGGCGTTTGCCGTTGGGATATGTCGCCAAGGCGGCATTTGCGTGGATAGCGATATTCGCCGCTTTGTTTGCAATATTCAGTTTCCGTTTTGAATTTATAGCCGTCTGGGAGCGCATAAAAGCGGACATTTCCGGAGCCGCTGGCCAGAGCGTGAGCGGCGAAGAAATCACTGTCAGGCGGCAAGATGACGGGCATTATTGGCTTCAGCTTGATGTAAATGGAAAGCCGGTTCGGTTCATGATCGATAGTGGCGCGACGACCACAGCCGTAAACGCAAACACGGCGCGCGAAACGGGCATACAGGTTGATACTAACGGATACCCGGTGTTTCTTAGCACGGCCAACGGCCGCGTAACGGCGCAGCGTGGTGTCATACTATCGTTGAAGATTGGATCGCAGGAAATCGGGCAACATAACGTTGTAGTGTCTGAAAGCTTCGGCGACACCAATGTCCTGGGCATGAACTTTCTCGACAGCATGCAAGGCTGGAAGGTTGAGGGAAATGTCATGACGTTGAAGCAATGATATTGGCGCGATGGAATGCATCCATACTGCCATTATTCAATTTTACTTAACATAATATATATTATCGAACTTATTTATGGCTGGACCGATGCAGGCTGATATTACCCCACTAACAGATATCATGGCGCGTTTGCGCGATCCGCAAACTGGATGCCCTTGGGATTTGGAGCAGGATTTCTCGACCATTGCGCCATATACGATCGAAGAAGCCTATGAAGTTGCGGACGCCATCGAGAACAATGATCTCGACGCATTAAAAGACGAATTGGGCGACTTGCTCCTCCAAGTCGTATTCCACAGCCAGATGGCGTCTGAAATCGGTCAGTTCGACTTTAACGACGTCGTGCGCAGCATTTGCGATAAAATGGTTCGCCGCCATCCACATGTGTTCGGCGAACAAGACGCACCAACCAATAGCATCCCCGACAATTGGGAAACAATCAAAGCAACCGAACGCGAAGCCGGTTCGGATAACAGTGCATTAGCGGGCGTCGCCCGTGCCCTACCCGCATTATTGCGCGCGCAAAAAATTCAAAAGCGCGCGGCCAGAACGGGCTTTGATTGGCCCGATCAGTCGGGTGCGCGCGACAAGATTATTGAGGAATTAGAAGAAGTGGCTACCGCAACCTCAGCTGAACATGTTGCCGAAGAAATTGGTGATTTGTTGTTCGCCGTTGTCAACTTCGCCCGCTTTCATGGCGTCGACGCCGAAACCGCGCTCAAATCCGCAAACGCAAAGTTCGAGCGCCGCTTTCGCGATATGGAAGATTCCGCTGGCGCGCGGTTCACATCGCTATCACTGGATGAAAAAGAACATCTGTGGCAGCAGGCGAAGGCCAAGGAAGCGAAATAATCAGGCCTCTATTTGGGCGAATTGTTTATCGAACTGGCCCCATAATTGGCGGCTGAGCGAGGCTTCCACGGTGACGAGGTCCTCATCGACAATCTGGCTGTTGATTGTTCCCCGCGCGTGAAGCCATGCAAGCGCAGCGCCATCGCTGGCCTTCAATCGAACAGACCGCACGAAATTGCCCTTGGCAATGAGCGCGGACAGATGGGCCTTAAAGGCATCAACACCCTCGCCCGTCTGCGCAGAGATCATCAGTAAATCATCATTACGCTGAACAAGCGCCGACAGATCCTCACGTTTTTCGGCATCAAGAAGGTCAATCTTGTTCCAGACCTCCAACATCCGCGGTTGGTTTGCGGCATCTTCATCGTCCAAAACGCCTAAATCGCGTAGGATTTGGAGGACGTCATCCCGCTGCGCATCGGTTTCGCTGTGCGAAATATCGCGCACATGCACAATGATATCCGCCGAGATCACCTCTTCAAGCGTAGCGCGGAACGCAGCAACCAACTGGGTTGGCAGGTCGGAGACAAATCCCACTGTGTCCGACAAAATTGCCTTCTCCACCCCCGGCAAGGCAATGGCGCGCATGGTGGGGTCCAGCGTCGCGAACAGCTGGTCCCGCGCCACCACTTCGGCGCCGGTCATGGCATTGAACAGGTGCGTGAAGCCGGCCGCGCCGGCCTGCAAGGCAGCCACGCCATCCTCATAAGTG
>CALDKP010000367.1 GCA_937898535.1 uncultured Sphingomonadales bacterium
ATCAAAACATCTGGCTTGAGCTTTGCTACTTCACCCGCGACGCGTTCTGCTTGGGCTAAACCATCTGCGGTGAGCTCTGGATCTAAAGCACCTACTCCTGAGAATTTACGCGTTGGTGTGAGAACTGTTTCACCGTGACGCACCATGTAGAGCATTGTTGGAACTTCAGAGCTACGAAGTCTGTCTGTTAAGTAATTTTCTTGGATGACCGCAACTGGCTTGTGAGCACTTCCGCCATCGAGCGCCTTATTGGCCAAACGATCTGCATGAGAGTTCTCATCACGCGGAATCCACTTGTATGTCACCAAGGATGGGCTGTGTGCATCGCGGCACTGCTTAGCAAGGTCGCGCATATCAGCATGCTTAATCTGCCAACGGCCAGACATTTGTTCGACAACGAGCTTTGAATCCATTGCTACTTCAACTGTTGCCTCTGGGTCGAGTTGATGAATATGTGTCAGTCCTGCAAGTAATCCACTGTACTCGGCAACGTTGTTTGTAGCAGTGCCGATCACATCAAAGAGCTCGGCCAAAATCTTCCCATTTTCTGAAACAACTGCGCCATACCCTGCTGGTCCTGGATTTCCTCGTGAACCGCCATCTGCAGTTAACTTAAAAGTACGTGCCATGGATCTTTACTCGCGCACCAAAATGCATCGGCACTGCTCGCATCGCACTACCTCTTCGGCCGGCAAAGTTGAGATGCGAGCTACTTCGGTGGTGTTGATTGTCAGGTGGCAACCCTTGCACTCATTTCCCACCAGCGGTGCAGCGGCATTTCCATTGTTATCAGCTGCTAATTTCGTATACAGATCTTTGAGGTCCTGGGCGATTGGCGCAGCAACCGATGCTCGCTTCTCTGACACTGCATCGCGCTCGTTGATGATGATCGTCAGCGCGTTCTCTCTCTTAATTTCAAGTTCTGCAATCTCTGCGTTGAGCTTCTCTTCTTCGCTGCTGAGCTCATTGATGCGATTTGTAATGCCATCTACCTGCATCATGATTGCAAGTTCTGCCTCTTCGAGTTCGGCTCGGCGCTGACCGAGTGTCACAAGCTCGTGCTGAGTCTGCTCAAGTTCTTTTGGTGTTCCCGTACCTGAATTAAGGCGAGCCTCATCGCGTTGAATGCGTGTGACGATTTGCTCGACATCGCCCTCTGCACGCGCGAGTTCGCGCTTTACATCGGTGCGTTCGGTCTCGGCTGCAATACGTAGATCACGGACATTGTTGCGCTTGATTGTTGTCGCGTTGAGAGCAGCTGACTCTGGAAGAGTTGCTTCACGCTGAGCCAATGAAGCTAGCTGGTCATCAAGTCGCTGGACCTCAAGAATTGCTTGCTGGTCGTGATGGGATGCTTTCATGCGAAGAGTTCCTGACCATATTTGAAGTAGATAGCGAGAATGAGAACTGCGTATGTAACTGTGTAGAGAACTCGACCCCAACCGCGATCGAGGAATTCAACGAGAGAAGCATGACGTGCTTCCGAGAAATTCCAGATATTTTCAAGAATCGCGACTCTTGTAATCGTTGAAAAGACTGTGACTGTAGAAATCGTGACAAGTAAGCACCATGGGCAGAGAGCGTGAATTACAAAGAGTGATTGGGAAAGTAGCCACAGCGCAAAGAGCAAACCAAGCCCGTAACCCACATGAGCAACTCTCATAAATTTCCGTGGGAATATCACCAGCGATAGCCCTGCAATTGCCACCGTAATGACAACAGGTTCAAGCATCAATCCAATAAATGAATTTGGGAATCCGAGAAGCGTTGACTGCCACGATTTAGCAACCTTGCCGCATGAGACAACGGCGTTGATATCACATGAGAGCTTGCTTGATGGAGATCCAGCAAGCTTTACCGCATCATAAGAAAGAACCAAAGAAGCAATCAGAGAGAGAGTCGATGAAACAAGCATCGCCCAGTAGGTCTTGCGATAAGCGCGCAAACGTTCGACGGTGCCAGTTTCAGACATGGCGCGAGTTTACCGTCTTTCGCAGTAAGTGAAGTTATGCATCAATCGGAAGCCGGTGCCCTTATAGAGGCGTTGAGCGCTCTCATTCTGATGTCTGACTCCGAGGCAGAGATACTTCTCTCCTAATTGATGGCCCGCAATTATGCACTTCTCCATCAATTGCTTGCCCAGGCCCCTGCCGCGCATTTCTGAATGCGTTGCTACTGATGAGATCACGATTCGACCGGATTCCCATCGACAGAGAGCAGCGACTGCCGCCAACTTGCCCTCACTGATGACCTCAACCCATTGGATAATTTCGTCATTGCCTGGAAAGACAGACGAGTCAGGTGCATGAGACTTGAGAAAGGTATCTATCTCAGAATCACTCGATGTTGCAGCAGCGACTGCTTGGCCTTCGATAGTGGGCGCCCAATAAGAATCCCATTCGACGACTGCTTTAAATTCAACTGGAAGAGCTGCGATTCCGCAACTTTCCATTGAGAAGTTCTTCCAATCAGAAGGAATAGCGGGCGAAGGGCCGAGAGCGATTCCATATATGCCTTCATCCTCACGGCCTATTAAAAAATTCCCTGCATCATCAATATCTGCCTTGAGAAATTTTTCTCGGGGCACCCATGTTTCAAAGAAGGGCGATTGCGGATACCTCGCACGATATGCAGTTTGTGCAGTATCGAAATCAGCGATCATTGCGTTAGTGCTCGAAGAACACAGAATTCATTACCTTCAGGGTCGGCCATGACTATCCATGATGTTTTCTCGTAATCGCTCTGGCCAATTTCAATACGCGTTGCACCGAGTGCCTCGAGACGAGCAACTTCCGCCGCTTGGCCACTTCATCGCGGATTCGATCCATCCGCGCCTTTTCGGCGGCATCCTGCGCGACGTCTTCACCATGGGCGCGCGCCCCGTCGCCAACATGAACGCGCTGCGCTTCGGCCGCCCCGATGCGCCCAAGATGCGCCACCTGATCAAGGGCGTCGTCGCCGGCATCGGCGGCTACGGCAATTGCGTCGGCGTGCCGACCGTCGGCGGCGAAGTGAATTTCCACCCCGCTTACAACGGCAACATCCTGGTCAACGCGATGACCGTCGGCGTCGCCGATCAGGACAAGATCTTCTATTCCGCCGCCACCGGGATCGGCAATCCGATCGTCTATGTCGGCTCCAAGACCGGGCGCGACGGGATCCACGGCGCGACCATGGCCAGCGCCGATTTCGGCGAGGATGCCGAAGCCAAGCGCCCGACCGTGCAGGTCGGCGATCCGTTCACCGAAAAGCTGCTGATTGAGGCATGCCTTGAACTCATGGCGTCGGACGCGATTGTCGCGATTCAGGATATGGGTGCCGCTGGCCTGACCAGCTCAAGCGTCGAAATGGCGACCAATGGCAAGGCCGGCATCATCCTCGACATGGACAAGGTGCCATGCCGCGAAGAGGGCATGACCCCCTATGAAATGATGCTGTCGGAAAGCCAGGAGCGCATGCTCATGGTGCTCAAGCCCGGCCGCGAGGAATTTGCGAAGGCCATTTTCGACAAATGGGAACTGGATTTCGCGGTCATCGGCGAAGTTACCGACACGGGCCATATGGTGCTGACGTGGAAGGGTGAGGTCGTCTGCGACATTCCGCTTGGGCCGCTGGCCGAAGACGCGCCTTTATACGACCGCCCAGCGGCGTCGAAGGAAGAATATAAGGCATGGGCCAACGTCAAACCGCTTGGCGATGTTCCCGCCAGCACCGACATCGGCGCCGATTTGCTTAAGCTGATGGCAAGCCCGGATATCGCGTCACGCGCGTGGATTTGGCAGCAATATGATAGCCAGGTCGGCGGCGACACGGCGCAGCTTTCGGGCGGTGATGCAGCCGTCGTGCGCATTCACGGCACCACCCGCGCACTGGCGATGAGCACCGATTGCACCCCGCGTTATTGCTATGCTGACCCGTATGAAGGCGGCAAGCAAGCCGTTGCCGAAACCTATCGCAACATCAGCGCGGTCGGCGCAACGCCGCTTGCGATCACCAACTGCCTCAACTTCGCCAACCCGCAGCGCCCCGAAATCATGGCGCAGATCGTCGGTTGCCTTGAAGGGATGGGCGACGCCTGCCGCGCGCTCGATTACCCAATCGTGTCGGGCAATGTGTCGCTCTACAATGAAAGCAAGGCCACCGGTGGTGGCAGCGCGATTTTGCCGACCCCAGCCATTGGCGGCGTGGGTGTGCTTGAAGACGTCGGCAAGATGGCGACGATTGGTTTTAAAGCCGACGGCGACGGCATCTTCGTCATTGGCCATAATAATGGGCATCTTGGCCAGTCATTATGGCTGCGCGAACTGCATGGCCGTGAAGACGGCGCTGCGCCATCGGTCGATCTCGGCCAAGAACGGGCGCACGCAGAATTTGTCCGTCAGCTGATTCAAGACGGCAAGGTCAATGCGGTGCATGACGTTGCCGACGGTGGATTGCTCGTCGCCTTGGCCGAAATGGCATTGGCCAGCGGCAAGGGATGTGCGCTCGAAGAAATCGGCGACGCCTTCACGGCGTTTGGCGAAGATCAGGCGCGCTATGTTGTGACCAGCGCCGCTGCGGACCAAATACAGGCCGCAGGCATTCCGATGACGCGGATTGGCACGGTTGGCGGAACGTCAGTCGCAGGGCCGGGCTTTGACGTGCCCATCGCAACATTGCGCACCGCACATGACAGCTTCTTTAAGGACTGGATGGAAAGCTAAGGCTTTCCATTATCCCTCCGCTTCAGCCGAAGCAGGTGTTAAACGGCAGGCGCCAGCAGATTATACGGATCAATGCCGCCCGAACGCATCGCGGCATGCGCGGCTTTGTAGGTCACTGGCTCCGCGATCCCCAAACGCTTGCGCGCGTCGGCCAAAGGCTCACGTAGCAAGGCGGCGATATCTTCCTGAACGATGTTCTTCGCCGCTTTGCCGATACGATAGCCTTCGTGGACGGCTTTCATAATCGGCGCGGATTTTGCGACGCGATATTTCAGTTCCAGTCCGCCGGCATAGGCAATGAAGCCGACGCCGAGATTGTGGTTCTGCGCATAGGTAAAACCAAGCACGCATTGTTCACCCAGTGCGTCACGGCCATATCCGGTCAGGATGTGCAGCATGTCATGGGTATCGCGCAAACGGTCGCCATAACGTTCAACCACATCGCCGAAATCGGGATAGGATGTCCGGAACTGGGCGTATTCCGCCTCAAGACCCGCCGCGCTCAAACCTTCGCGCTCCATGAATTCGACATAGGCACGGCCAACGGTACCGGCTGGCAGCTTTTTGATGCTGTCATGGTCATCGAGCATGTCGATGAGGCGCTCATTGCTTTCAAGCAATGCCTTACCCTTTGGTGTTTCCCAAAACTTCCGCGCCATTTCGCCGAACTTGCGGCCGCTGAGCGCCGCAATGATGTGAAACACCTGCTCGGTGTCTTCCTTATTCGCGATCAGCTTACGAAAATGACGCCACGCTTTCAGCGGCTGAATCTTGGCAGGTGGGCGATCAGGATGGGAGAAATACAGTTCGGTCATGGCGAATCCAAAGCTATTTAGATCATCGGGATATGCACTACCTACACTCATGTCAATAACTAAAGTTTAACGCGCTGGACGGACTTTGCGCAGTTCTGTATTAATGGGATAATACAGGGGGGTGCTATGCAGACATCGGAAAGCAGGTACATTACGCTGGACGCCATGCGCGGCTTTGCAGTGATGGGCATATTGGCGATGAATATCATCGGCTTTGCGATGCCCGAGTGGGCCTATATCACCCCCGCGGCCTATGGCGGTGAAACCGTTGCCGACCGGATGGCATGGCTGTTTTCGTTTGTGTTCATCGATGGCAAAATGCGTGGGCTGTTCTCTTTATTGTTCGGCACGAGCCTGATTTTGATAACCGATCGTGCGTCGTCCAACGGTGAAAGCGCCGCGCAGGTGCATTATCGGCGCATGGCGTGGTTTGCTGTGTTCGGCCTCGTGCACAATTTCTTCATTTGGTATGGCGACATATTGTTCCTGTACGCGATGGCCGGGATGGTCGCGTTTTTGTTCCGCGACTGGGCGCCCGCGCGTTTGGTCAAATGGGCGCTGATTATCTTCGGCCTGGGGCTTGTCTTCTGGGGGCTGCAATTTGGCGGGCTGCAAATCCTGCAATATCTGGCGACCCAGCCGGATGCATCGGCGGATTTGGTGCGGCAGTATAATGATGTGAAATCGAACCCGGATTTCAGCTTTGATGTCCCGGCGCAGGTTGACCTGCACCGCGGGCCATATCTTCAGATTGTCGCGGATAAGCTGACCGCCTGGCCAGCATTGTTTGGCACGGTCTTCATGTCGATGGCCGAAACGCTACCGTTGATGATGATCGGTATGGCCATGAACAAAAGCGGGTTCATTTTGGGCCGTTGGTCGCCCGCGGATTACCGCCGTTGGGCATGGCGGCTGGTACCGGCCGGTCTGATCGCGACTGGGCTGCTCGCATTGTGGATGATCGTGAACCGGTTTGATGCGATTACGGCGCTTGCGATTTTCTTCTTCTGGGGGGCGATACCGCGTCTCATGCTGACCATCGGATATGCTGCGGTGCTGATTTTGCTCATCGCGCGTTTCGGCGGCAGTCCTGTGTTGTCGCGTGTCGCCGCCGCTGGACGCGCGGCCTTTAGCAATTATCTCGGCACCAGCGTGATCATGACGACCATATTTTATGGCTACGGCTTTGGCCTATTCGGCGAAGTCAGCCGTCTTGGTCTGTGGGCATATGTGCTGACGATGTGGGCGGTGATGCTTTCATGGTCTCAACCATGGTTGAAACAACATCGTTATGGTCCGCTGGAGTGGCTGTGGCGTAGCTTGGCGCGCGGACAGATGCAGCCGATGCGTCGCTAAACGGAAGGGTTTAGCCGTAGCGCATTCCACCAAGAACATTGCGTTGGACTGCCGTCGCTGGACGGCGTTCGACCAATGGACTGGTTTCGGATTCCAGCACTGACAATGTCGCTTCGAACAGCGGACGCAGGCGAACGACCTTTTCAACCAGTTCAGACGGGTCGATCCGCATTTCCACATAATGCCGCGCCGCGACCTCAATTTCTTCGGCCAACAATGCCAAGCGATGCCCACCAAATTGCCACGCTTCGCCTTTTAATGTGTGCGCCGGGATCACCAGCTTCGCCGAATCTTTCAGGCGCATGGCTTCTTCGATTGCGGCCACGGATTTCGTGCCGTCTTCGCGGAAATATCCCAAAACCCGCATGAAGCCTGCACCCAATAAGTTGCGGGTCTCGCCAAAGACTGCCCAGTCAATCAGTCCATCCGTTTCGTTCGTCAACTATTCGCTCCCCCGGACGCAGAAATATGGTCCAGCGCGATAATATACCGTCAGAGGTAAACAGAGCGTTGACGCGGTCTGTTGGGCAGACTGCGCTGCGTACGGAATTAATCTGCGAACGGGTTCTTTGATGAACGGAAATTGATGCGCACGGGTACGGCACCAAAATCCAAGTCACGGCGAATACCGTTGAGCAAATAGCGCGCATAGCTGGCGGGCAATTCGTCAGTCCGGTTGCCGAAAATCACGAACGTCGGCGGGCGGTTGCGCGCCTGCGTCATATAGCGCAATTTGATCCGCTTGCCGCCGGGTGCGGGTGGCGGCTGGTGCGGCGGGGGCCTCGGCCGGCGGGGTCGCCGGCCGGCGCGGTCCGCGCGGGCGTTCCACGCGCGGCGGCATCTCCACGGGCAGCTGGTCCTTGCAGAGTTCGAGGAGCTCGATGGTCGTGAGGCCGGT
>CALDKP010000368.1 GCA_937898535.1 uncultured Sphingomonadales bacterium
ACTCTTTCCCTACACGACGCTCTTCCGATCTGGCGCGGCTGAAGACCCCAATTTCTTCGCAACCGGCATCAGCCTCGTCGCGCATATGGCCAATCCACATGTGCCCGCCGTGCATATGAACACGCGCTATCTTGTGACGACGAAAAGCTGGTTTGGCGGCGGTGCCGACCTCAACCCGCCAATCCCGTACGAAGAAGATACGGCAGACTTTCACGCGCGCCTGCGTGCGGCATGCGCGCCTTATGGTCCTGACGTGTACGAACGTTATCGCAAATGGGCGGAGGATTATTTCTGGATCCCGCATCGCAACGTGCATCGCGGTGTTGGCGGTATTTTCTACGATCATCTCGAAAACAGCAGTGACGCCATTTTCGATCAGAATTTTGCACTGACCCGCGATGTTGGTGAAGCCTTCCTCGACATCTTCCCCAAGCTGGTGCGCCGCCGGATGAATCAGCCATTCACCGCCGAAGAAAAACAAGCGCAGCGGCGCTGGCGCGGGCTCTATGCCGAATTCAACCTTGTCTATGACCGCGGCACGACCTTTGGCCTGAAAACCGGCGGAAATGTTGACGCGATTTTGATGAGCCTTCCACCCGAAGTGTCTTGGGACTAAGCCTAAATGCCGTTTAGTCCGATTGCTGATGGCGACCTTGGTGCCATTGTAACCTCGCTGGAAATGACCAAGCGCCCGGCCTTGCGCGCGCTGCCTGCGTCAGATTTGCGGCTGGAGCCATGGCACGCCCCGCATGCCGACAAATACCGAACGCTCTATCGCCGCATTGGCGAACCATGGCTGTGGTTCTCACGCCTTGAGATGGACGATGAGACGCTGATGAAGACCATTCACGACCCCAAGGTCCGGATTTGGGCGGTGGTCGACAGGCGCGGCATTGAAGTCGGCATATTGGAACTCGACTTCAGAACCGATGGCGCATGTGAAATCGCCTTTTTCGGCCTGATCCCTGAACTCGGCGGCAAGGGCCACGGAAAATGGCTGATGGCCATGGCGCTTCAGCTGGGCTGGGCAGAGGCGGGCGTGCAACGCATGTGGGTGCATACATGCACGCTGGATGGTCCAACGGCGCTCGCCTTTTACCAAAAGGCCGGGTTCACGGCCTATCAAAGGCAATTGGAGACGTTTCAGGACCCACGGATCAGCGGGCTCATCCCGCGCGATGCCGCGCCGCATATTCCGATTATTGGCGTGCCGTCTGTGCCCCAAGCTGACGATTAACCGCCGTCACAGCGATAACATAGATAACAGCCTCAACCGCCGCGAAAAACGCGCTGACTGCAGCTTGCACGATGGGAATGCCGCCCTCACCAGCAATTGCTTGGCATATCCCGGCGACGGCATCACCAGCGATCCCGGAAACCAGGCGTATAGCGACCGCGATAAACAGCGTCAGTATCACTATGGCCCAACCGCATTTGCGCGTTGTCGCCCAAGTCTGCTTCACCGCATCTATGATGCCGAGCGCGGGTTCTTGCGCCATAACCGCAGGCAACACGGCAAAGCGGCCGGTGAGATAAAGGCCGGGAACGATGAACAGCAAAAACCCCGCAAATGTTGCCCAGCCGGTCAATATGGTCGCGGTGAGATATGGCAGGAACAAAGCGGCGGCGATAACAAGCGCGTCGCCCACTTTGGCCAATTTGCGTCCAGAAATCAGAACATAAAGCGCAAGGCTGCCATACATTGTGACAAGCATCGCCGGTAACAAGACCGGCCAATTTGCTTCGAAATATCCGCTAAAAGCCGCGATGACTTTGGCGGTGTCGTCAAAGCTGTCGAGGACGAGTGGTGGCGCCAGATAGCCCGCGATCCAGTTCGACATGAAAATGAAAAAGCCCGCAATGGCGATGATGGCTTCACGGTGCGCTGCGAATGAAGCGCGCGCATCTTTTGCCACGGCACGATAATCAAGCTTCTTTTGCATATACACTCCCTGACCCATCGCGGCGTAGAGGCTGACATATCCGGTGGCAAGCAGCTTGCACCATGCTAAGCACCGCGCATGAAGATCGATTGCAATATTGATTGGGACGTTTCCGAAGGGCTAACCCCCTATCCCGAAGCCGTTGCCCGTATGGAAACATTGCAGGCGGCCATCCGTGACGAAAACGCGCGGGAGCTTATCTGGCTGCTGGAACACCCGCCATTATACACAGGCGGGACGAGCGCAGACCCGGCAGAACTGTTGAGCACCGCATTTCCGGTTTACGACACCGGACGCGGCGGACGGTACACTTATCATGGTCCCGGGCAGCGTGTGGGCTATGTCATGCTTGACCTTGCCAAGCATTGCAAAGATGTCCGCTGTTACGTGCATGCACTGGAAGGCTGGGTGATCGCCGCGCTGGGCCGTTTTGGGGTGGAGGCACGCCGCGCCGAAGGTCGTGTTGGCATATGGTGCGACACCAAAAATGGTCAGGAAGCAAAAATCGGCGCAATTGGCGTGCGCATTCGCAGATGGGTGACGATGCACGGCTTTGCGGTAAATATTGCGCCTGATTTGAATCACTTCGGCGGCATCGTGCCGTGCGGGATATCCGAATATCCGGTCACAAGCCTCGCCGACCTGGGCATTGAAGCATCAATGCAGGACTTCGACGCGGCCTTGCGCGCCACCTTCCCCGACTTTCTCATTAACCTTGCCAAAGCGGGCGGAAATTGTACGGTCGCGCCGGAATAGAGAACTGAGGACGATATGCGTTTCACCATCATAGCACCTGCCTTTGCAGCCTTGCTGACATTGTCCGCCTGTGGCGGCGGCAAAGAAGACAATCAGGTAACCAAATCGCGGATGGACGATCTCGAAAGCCTTAAAGGCACGATCAGTGACGACATGATTAACACCGACGAATCCACCGATGAGGCACCTGTTGAAGCGATGCCCGTGCGTGCCGATACCGATGCTGAAAAAGCAACGCCGGAAAAAAGCGATGAACCCAAAACCGATGGTTCAGATGAACCAAAAACTGAAGAGCCAAGCGAGCCAAAGTGATCTTAAGTAGCGCCATTCAACTGCCCTGTGGGGCCGTACTCAACAACAGAATAGCAAAAGCCGCGATGACCGAAGGCTTGGCGGACACGCAAGGCGTGCCGACGCCCGAATTGCAGCGCCTGTACGGTATCTGGTCTGATGGAGGCGCGGGTCTTCAGATTTCGGGCAACATCCATATTGACGCCGACCATTTGGAACGGGCTGGAAACGTCTTTTTCGGCGGACAGCCGGACGAAGCGATGATGGACGCGCTCAAATCATGGACCAAGGCCGCGACCCGAAATGGCAATCATTTTTGGGCGCAGATAAGCCATGCGGGCCGTCAGACCATGCGGGGCATCAATCCACGTCCCAAGGCACCTTCCGCCGTTAAGCTGGGCCTGCCCGGCGGACAATTTGGAATGCCGGTTGCATTGACCGAGGATGAAATTCTAAATCTGATTGGCCGCTTCGGCCAAGCGGCACTGCATTGCAAAAACGCCGGGTTCACGGGCGTTCAAATCCATGCCGCGCACGGCTATTTGATCTCGCAATTCCTCAGCCCGAAATCAAACCAGCGCAATGATCGCTGGGGTGGCAGCCTCGTCAACCGCGCCCGCTTCCTGATGTTCACCTTCAACACGGTCCGTACTTTGGTTGGCCCTGAGTTCCCGATTTCGGTGAAGCTCAACAGCGCGGATTTCCAACGCGGCGGCTTTGCGTTTGAAGACAGCCTTCAGGTGGCCCGCTGGCTTCAGGATGCTGGCGTTGATCTTATCGAGATATCGGGCGGCACTTATGAGCAGCCCAAGCTATTGGGTATCGAGGGGATGGAAGCCGAAGAGACGCAGACCGTCGCGGAAACCACACTCGCACGTGAAGCCTATTTCGTTGATTTTGCAAAAGCGATGAAGAGTGAGCTGACCATTCCATTGATGGTCACCGGCGGTTTCCGCAGCGCATCGGCCATGGAACAGGCACTTCGCAACAGGGCGGCTGATGTTATCGGCTTGGCTCGGCCATTATGCGTAATGCCCGAAGCGCCTAAGCGCCTGCTCGGTGGCTTGGCGATGCTGCCCAAGGTTGAAAACCAGCTTAAGCTGTTGCCCGAATGGTTATCCAGCCTACGCAAGATAAAGGCCGTGCGCAGCATTGAGGGCTTTGCGATCCAATATTGGTTTTACAGCCAGATATACGCGCTGGGACGTACCGGCCGGACTAAGCCGACCGTCACGGTCTTTGAGGCCCTACGTGAAGTAGAATCCTATCAAATAAGCTGGCTTAAAGAGCGGCGTGCCGCGAAGGCTTAATCGCCTTCGCCGGGCTCCGCGCTGAAATATTTATCGAACTTGCCTTCTTCGCCCTTATGCTCGTCTGCATCTGCAGGCGGTTCGCGGCTTGATGTGATGTTCGGCCATTCTGCGCTGTAGGTTGCGTTCAGCTCAAGCCATTGCTCCAAACCGCTTTCGGTGTCTGGCAAAATCGCTTCTGCAGGGCATTCAGGTTCGCACACGCCGCAATCGATGCACTCATTTGGGTTGATGACGAGCATATTGTCGCCTTCATAGAAGCAATCCACCGGACATACTTCAACGCAGTCCATATATTTGCAGCGGATGCAGGCATCGGTAACGACATAAGTCATTGGCGGAACTCTCCCATACACGACGGCGGATTAGCCGTTTCAATACAACTGCCTATTGCGAGGCGCAGGGGGAAGTCAACGCCGGATTGCACCGAGCCGCCAATTTTTTAGTCGATACGTTGATAGAAAAGCTGCGCCTCTGATGCAGGACCACGCCGAACGGGGACAGAGAGCAGCTTTAAAGTCAAAACAGCCTCACCCAATGGCATGGTGATGATATCGCCCACGCGCACCGCGGCGCTGCCCTTTTCGATCCTGCGGCCATTCAACCTTATATGGCCAGCCTCCGCCCAACTCAACGCGAGCGAACGGCTTTTGGCCAATCGCAGAAAGAACAGCAGCTTGTCGATCCGCAAGGTTTGCCCGACTTTCTAGAGCTTGAGGCCTTTGAGCGCAGCCAATTGCAAAGCCAATGCCGACGGCGGCGCACTTGGCTTTGGTGCTGGCGGCGCGCGATCAGGCTTAGCCTTTGGCTTTGCCGATGCGTGCGGCTTTCGTTCTGCAGAAGCCTGCGGCCTGCGCTGTTCGGGCGGACGTGGCTTGGGCAAGCCCACCCAACGCCAATGCGTCAGCACGACGGGCGCTATTTCTTTTGGCGCGGCGGCATCGGCGACAGCTGCTTCAACTGCGGCCTCCGCTTCGGGCGCTGGTGTTGCTTCGACTGGCGTGTTTTCTTCGACCACGGGCGTTTCGTCAGCCGCTGTCTCGGGTACAACCGCCGCTTCGGCGGGACGGAAGCCGGCATCGCGCATCAGCGCTTTCAAACCGGCCTCGCTAATACCCAGCGAGGTTGCAAAGGCCATGTCCATGCCAAAAACATTGTTCTGCCCCCGCGCTTCATGCGCTTTTTTGATAACGCGTTCGGCCAAATCGATACGCACATATTCATCACCAATCCGGCGATAGCCGGCATTTCTGGCCTCCGACGGGTTCGCGAAATTCCATGTTTTCAAATGCACCGCACTTTCGGGTGGAAGCACGGGCATGGCGCGGCTGTCGCGTGCGGCAAACAAGGCTGCGCGCCATTTGGCTGCAGCGGGTTTCAACGCGGCGTGATGATAAATATCGAGCGCGCCAAAAACGATTCCGCCCTTGCGTGCGGCGCCGCGGGCTTCCTTGGGAAGCGCGGCGATGGCGTCGGCAAGATAATGGCGACCCGCAATCCCGCCTTCATCCGCAAGACGCACAGCGAGCGCACGAACATTGCCGTCGACATCGGCCTGCTGGGCCAGATCGAGCAATCCGACAATGCCGCCCATCGCCTTGGCCAACTGGCTTTCAATCCAGCTTTCAGCGCGTGTCACAATCTCGCGCAGGGCATCGCCCTCAAGTCCGGCGACGGCCTTCATTGGCGTAAATGCAGGTTGAAGCAGCGTACGCCCCTTGGTCAATGTGCCCAGAAGATCATCTTTCCAGAAAATCGAAGGTTTACCCTCCCCATCGGCTGCGAGCGAGAATTCGCTGTCCTCTGCCATAGATACGTCCTTTGCCTTTTGTCTCAAATGCGCTGCCAGATGTCGTTCTGCGGCAGCCAATAATAATTTACGGTCACCCGCTTTTGCCGCCGGGTCAACCCGAAAGGCAAATCCTTGTAAAGTCCCAATGTCTTCGCCATCGACAAGAACGCGATTATCCTGCTGAATTTCAACGGGTAACAGCCCGACATCGCCAGCACCTTTGCGCAGCAACATCGATGTCCGTTTGTCGACAAACCGCTGACGCAGCGCATCGTGCAACGCGTCCGATAATTTTTCTTCGAGCGCCCGCGCCCGTTCGGCCATCGCAGGCGGGTTGGCCAGCCAATCGTTCCGGTGCGCGATATAGGTCCAAGTCCGCACCGCTGCGATTCGGGCGGACAGCGTATCGACGTCGCCTTGGATATTATCCAGCCGCGCCAGTTCATTTGCGTAAATGCCGTGTGGAATGACGCGCTCGCCCTGCCCCAGATATTGCCACAATGACGCGACAAAGCGGCTGTGATGTTCCTCACCCATTTGCCGGAAATCGGGCAAGCAGGCCACTTCCCACAACCGGGCCACATCAACAGGGTGCCGGATAAGCGATTTCACGTCGGGCATTTCGGCCAGCCGCTTCAGTACCAAAAGGTCGATGACCTTGGGCGCAGGCAACAGGCCCGGACGCCCCGGTTTTTTCTCAAGATCCGCGATCAGCGTCGCGATGTCGTTAAACCTTGGCTTTGCCTCGCGCCAAAATAGCCAGTCCAGCCGCGGGTAGCTGTGCCCTTCAATCGCCAGCACCTCTTCGGGGGTAAACTCGCTGCCTTCGCCTGCCAGCGTGCCAAAGCTTCCGTCCCGTTGGTGTCGCCCGGCCCGTCCGGCAATTTGTGCCATTTCAGCGACCGTCAACCTGCGCCGACGCGACCCGTCGAACTTGGACAGGCTGACAAAGGCGACATGGGCGACATCAAGGTTCAGCCCCATGCCAATCGCATCTGTGGCGACGAGATAGTCGACCTCGCCCGACTGAAACATCGCCACCTGCGCATTGCGGGTGCGCGGCGACAACGCGCCCATGACGACCGCAGCACCGCCACGCATCCGGCGTAATGTTTCGGCGACGGCATAGACCTGCTCAATCGAAAACGCGACGATGGCAGAGCGTTTGGGCAGCCGGGACAGCTTCTTTGCGCCCGCAAAGCTTAATGTGGAAAAGCGCGGACGGGAGATGCGCAAGTCGGAGGAACGTCAGCGCAAGGCCGAGAAAAAGGCTGCCAAAGACGCACGCGAACAGGCCGAAGCGCGGAACAACGACTAGTCCGACTTGCCTCCCCCCACGATCCTCTGCGAAAGAGGCCCTCGACAACCGGGAGAAAGAAGCATGACCATGGAACGCGCCGTCCGCATAACCGAACAAGGCGGCCCTGAGGTCATTCAATGGGTCGATGTGGAGCTGCCCGAACCCGGTCCCGGCGAAGTGCGCATGCGCAACACCGCCGTCGGTCTCAATTTCATCGACACCTATCACCGTGGCGGCGTTTACAAGATGGCGATGCCCAGCGGCCTTGGCGTTGAGGCGGCCGGTGTCGTCGAAGCCGTGGGCGATGGCGTGTCAGACTATAAGGTCGGCGACCGGGTCTGCACTTTCGGGCTA
>CALDKP010000369.1 GCA_937898535.1 uncultured Sphingomonadales bacterium
TTTCCTGAAGCTCTTCACGCGCTTCATCAATGCCGGCAACATCTTCAAAAGTGACCTTGCCATGCTTTTCGGTCAGCAGCTTGGCTTTCGACTTACCAAAGCCCATCGCGCCGCCAGCGCCGCCGCCCTTTTGCATTTGCCGCAAAACAAAGAACGCGATGCCCAAGATCAGCAGGAAGGGCAGCGCCTGATATATGAGGATTAACAGCAGACTCGGTTGTTCTTCGGCCTTCGCTTCAACCACTACGCCTTTTTCAATCAGCAAGGAAGGCAGGCTGGAGTCATTGGGTAGCGGTACCGTGACGAATGTTTCGTCATTTTGAAGTTTGCCGCTGATACGATCAGGTGCGACGGCAACAGATTTGACTTCGCCGGCCTCAACTTTGTCGCGGAATGAAGAATAAGTGATACCGTTGGTCGGCGTGGATGAGCCGTTGAAAATGGAGGCGACGACCAGAAGCGCCACAATGATGGCTGACCAGATGGCCATATTCCGCAGCATCGGGTTGCTTTTCGGTTCCTGTTCGTCGTTCATCATCACTGCCTTGATTTTGGCCCCGCGCCAAATACGCGGAGATACTGGTGCAATGTAGGCGCGATTATGTGAATGACAATATAGGGATTGGCAAAATTCCGGTCGGCCTAAACTTAGTTCCGCCGCGGCGGTGCCATGGTAAACCGCCAATTGTCGCCGCCTTCGCATTTGACATGTCCCATGGTGGCGGTGCGCCCGTCCGAAAGTTCAGAAAGCAGGCGGTCAAGGGCATCGCCGCGCGGGGCAAGTTCGGGTTCCAGCAGCCTCAGGCAATGGATCAACAGGCGGCGTTGCATCTCACGCGGGACATCGCGGGCATCGCACACGACGGCGTCCATTTCGCGCTGCACCCTTTCTTGCGTGAGTGTTCCGGTCATCCAATTCAGTGCTTCTGATGCATCTGCCATTGCGCTGGCGGTGCGTTCGGCTCGGTCGGCGCGAAAGGGGTGCTGCGTGTTCGCCAGCCAATTGCGCATCGCGACCCGTTCAAAGTCGGTATTTGCGTTGCTGGGGTCTTGCACCGGATCGAGCCCAGCGGCCGCGCAAATGGTGATCAGCTCGTCTTTGGTGAATCTCAGTAAAGGGCGCAGTATCTTTCCATTTTTCGACCGGATAGCCGACAGCCCGTCGACGCCGCTGCCGCGGGCAAGGCGCATCAGAACGGTTTCAAGCTGATCATCGGCATGGTGGGCGGTGGCGATATACGCACAATCATGCTGCTCTGCCGCCTGCGCCAATGACGCGTATCTTGCGGCTCGTGCAGCGGATTGAATATTTCCGCTGATTTTTTCGGCAGGCGACAAAATGACATGCGGCACATGCATGTCTTTGCAAATGCGCTGCACATATTGCGCCTCGTCGGCAGATTCTGGCCTTAACGCATGATCGACGGTCGCCGCGACAACGCGATCGGGCATGGTTTTGTGCAACAATATAAGCAGTGCTAGGCTATCGGGGCCGCCGGATACCGCGCACAATATGCGCGCGCCTTCCGGAACATGCAGCGCATTTACCGCGCCGTTAAAACGGTCGAAAAGCGCAGCGTCGACGGTTACTTGCACTTCGCGCGCGTTTTACCGGCAGTGACCCGATCCGCCAAGCGACCGGTCGCAACATCTGGATAGGCTCTTGAAAGCTCGCCATATGCTTCGCACGCCTCAGCGGTTTTGCCGAGGTCGGTCAAAGCGGACCCTAAGAAAAACAGACTGTCGGGTGCACGCTCCCCACGAGGGTCTGCTTTATAGTTGTCGTAGAAAACTTTGACGGCGGTTGCAGGTTTTTTGTCGTCGAGCCACGCCCGTCCCAGCAAGTTGCGCAGGAAGCTTGCACGTCTGTGCTTTGGATATGTTTTAAGCGTTTCTTCCAACGTGGCTTGCGCTTCTGGGTAGAATTTCGCTTCCCACAATCTGAAGCCATACGTGTAGCCATCTTCAAAAGCGTCGCCAGTGGCTGGCCGTTCAATTGCAGCAACGGCGGCAACGCGTGCGGCGCTTGGTTTCGCCGCCGTAGCCACAGGCTTGGCTGCTACAACAACGGGCTTTGGTTTGACGGTCACTGCTGCAGGCACAGAAACAGCGGCAGGTAAGATGCTTGCGGCGGTTGCCGGCTGAGCCGTTGCCGACTGTGCGCTCGTCAGCTGCGCTTCCAAGATTTTCAGACGTGCTTCGAGGCCACGCATATTGTTGCCCTGCTGTTCGACCTGACCCGTCAAAATGGCCAGCTGTGCTTCCAATGCATCCACGCGCACCAACAGGTCAGACGTAGCAGAGGTCGTAGACGGGGTCTCGGGCTTCGTACCGGTCGGTGACTGGATATCAGGTTCGACAAATTTGCCGGCACCTGCAGGAAAGACCTGACGCTGGACAGCGCGCATTTCCTTCTCAAGCTTGCCGACGCGTCCGTCAATATTTGCCTCTTGCGCAACTGCTGACGCGCTGAGTGCAAATGCCGCGCCGCTAAACAAAGCGAGCCGAAAATTCATTGGTCTTCCCCTTATACTTACAATTTTGGACGTATAGCTGACTGGACCAACGCAATAAATAGCCATCACACCATTTCAGTGCAAAGAAAACCTGATTTTATTTTAGATTTATACGGCTTTACTGCGCCGCAGCGGCGGCGGCAGGCTTACGTGCAAGCAATTCTTCGGCACTTACGCCGACGTCGGCAATTGTTTTATCCGGCGTTCCCAACGGTGGGATAGCTTTTCCGCCAACGGTAATTGTAAGCGCCTGAGGGCGACCCGTGACCATCATAGGCTTGTTGGCATTCCGCGGCACAGTAAAACTGTCGCCCGCGACCATTTCCTTTTCAAAAATCCGCTTTTCATCGGCGTCATAGATTTTGACCCATGCATCGCCTGTCGCAGTAATGACAACGTCAGCGCTCTTTGCCGACAGAGGCGCGATCGGCGCTGTGGCAGAGGGCGTTACTGAGGTCGGTGAAGTTACCGGTTTATCGGCGGGCACAGCATCTGTGAGTGTCAGGCTTCTGAAAATTAAATATGCAGCAAGGGCAATCGCCGCGATTGCGGCCGACGTCCATGCGAGTGTTTTCGAAGGCACGCGCGCCGGGTCGGCTGGTTCGTAGTTTTGAGCTGGTGCCTGATAGCCTTCATGGCCACTGCGCGCCAATTCCAAGCGCATCGCCTCACTAATTGTCGCAGCATCCATGTCTACAGCATTTGCATAGGATCGCGCGAAACCGAGCGTGTAGGTTTGGCCCGGGAGGGCATCAAAATTTGATTGCTCGATAGATTCGAGATGGCGCGTCGGCACGCGCGTTTTTTCCGCGATATCAGAAAGACTTAAACCCAACCGCTCGCGGCCTGCTTTTAGCTGGCTACCAACGGATCCGTCATATTCGTCAACAGAAGCTAATAAGTCCACTGCAATCTCCACGCCCCGTTTTTTCCACCTCTTTGTGCAGTTATGCGGACAATGGTCATCTTCCAGATAAAGTCAACGGCGATAACAACTTTTCACCTTTGGGAAATCCTGCAATTTAGCCGGTTTCAATGCCTTGGCTTGCGGCCCATATTGCCAGCTCCTCACGCAAATTCCCGGTGGGATTTTTCAGCAGCTCGTCCATTTTCTTGCGGATATCCGCATGGTTGGTCGTGCGCACCATCGCTTTTATGGGTCCCACGGCGGCTGGCGTGATCGACAGGCGATGGATGCCCAAGCCAATCAACGCGAGCGCTTCGAGTGTCCGCCCACCCATTTCGCCGCATACCGCGACGTCGACCGGATAGCCGTCCGTTGTTTGAACAACGCGCCGGATGAAACGCAAAATGGCGGGACTCAACCAATCATATCGCTCAGCAAGGCGCGGGTCAGCACGGTCTGCAGCAAACAGGAACTGCGTGAGGTCATTTGTGCCAATCGACAGAAAATCGATTTTAGGCAGCAAAATATCGAGTGTTTCGGCCAGTGCCGGAACCTCGAGCATTGCGCCATAACGGATTTTCGTGGGCAGCCGTTTCTTTTGACGACCCAAAAATTGCATCTGGCCTTCAAATATTTCTCGGGCCGCGTCAAATTCCCACGGCTCGGACACCATAGGAAACATGACGTTCAAT
>CALDKP010000370.1 GCA_937898535.1 uncultured Sphingomonadales bacterium
TGAATAGCTATCGAGCGGCCGACCCTGCATCTCTTCATCAAAACCAAGTCCGACCAAGATGCGCGCGGCACGCGCAGGCGCGGTGTAGGCATCAATCGCGATCAACCGTTCGTGCAGTTCGCCCAGCCGGTCGGGGTCGGCGCAATGCTCCGCCTCTTCCATCAAAGCCGCGCGCTCGACATCACCCGCCAGCACGGTTTCAAACGGCGTGGCCGTGCCCGATGGCGCTTCCTGCGCGATATAGCCGATGCGCGTATTCTTCGGCATATCCATGCTGCCTTCGTCGGCTTCCAACTCGCCGATCATCACCTTCATCAGCGTGGATTTGCCCGCGCCATTGCGGCCGATAAGGCCGACGCGCGAATAAGGCGGCAGCGTCGCGGTCGCGCGGTCCAATATGGTGCGGCCGCCAAGGCGCACGGTGATTCCGTTTAAGTTTAGCATGATGCCGCGCGCCTAGCAGAGGCGGATGCTTATGTCACCGCATACCGTATGGCAAAGTCTCTTCCCATTCGACCGCGCATCCATTGCACAACATGCCGTCATCCGGGACTTGTTTTGGCGCTGCCAGCCTTCGGCTCCAGAATCTTACTTCCCGTCCGACGCAAGCGATGCCACCACCGAGCCGCAGCCTTTTTACACCGCTAGTGCTGAGCCTGTCGAGCCGGAGGCGACCGAAGGTCAACCACGGGAGGCGCATTCCGAGACGACCGGAGGTCAACCGCAGCTATTATGGGACGCCTGCGCGACCGAGGAGAGTTGTGCGGGGTTTGGGGGTGGGCTACAGAATTAGAGGCTGTGAGTTTGGTTCATGAATTGAGTCGGCGCCGTAATTTTCGTCAATTGGGTTAAGACATTCTATTCGTTATCGCCGTAATTTGCTCTGCTGTTAGCGGACCCGATGACCAGCCTTGTGCAAACGAAATGTCGTTCGAATCTGGAAGTTGTTCTTTGAGCAACGTTCTCAACCTAACGCGCGCGGGTAATGCGGCAGCTTCGCCAACAAAAAGTGCTTCTTGGCGAGGGAGCGATGAAAGAGTTTGCGTCATTCCCGATAAGCTATCTGGTAAAAATCTAGCTACATGTGCCTGATCGCTACTGTTTGATAAACGCAAAACTAACCACGAATTACACTGCGAAATCACTGTTCCTTCAATATCTGATGGCCGTTGTGATACGAGCATAAGGCCTAATCCGTATTTACGTCCCTCTCGAGCTATTCTGCGGATTGCAAGTTGCGCAACCGCGTACTGCGCCTCACCTCTGTCCGGCACATATCGATGAGCTTCTTCGCAAACTAAGAGAATTGGATCAAGCTCACGTTCTGAACGCGATTGGAACAGTTTATATTGAAATAGCAAACGAGCAATTGAACCAGCGAGCGGACCGGCAACTTCTGTTGGGAGGCCAGAAATATCAATTATTTTGACACATTCTTCGCCGTTTGGTCCGACAGTCAAGAATTGTGCGAAAACGCTGGCCAGTGACGGACCATTGTTATCAATTTCACGCATCATAAACTGAATTCGAGCATCGCCCCTCAAAACCCTGAACTTGTTCAATAAAGACGCATATTCTTTTTGGAAATCGGAAGGGGCAATGTCTACCCACGCACCGCCATTTAATCGCTTAGCTTGGCGATTAACTATATGCGCGTGGAACTCGTCTAACTTAAATGGTCGAGGTAGGTCGCGATCAAAAGATGCAATTTGCGCTGGGTCTATACCGGCACAAGGCACGGGTTCGTCACAATGGACGTTTCCCTCCGGCAAAGGATTGGGTATCTCGCCTAAAGCTGATTCAACCAAACCCGCGTTTACCATTCTGGCGTGCGCTAACGCTTTATAAACGATGTTTGCTTGGGTGGTTGCTTCAAATTCAGTTTTGCCGATTACAAGCGATCTGAACTCATCGCCAGACATAAGCCAGTATGGCAGATCGAGGTTTGAAGCGCCGACATCGCCTTGTGCTAGGGCATCATAGGCGCGAAAAACCTTCGCATGTCGCGGAAACGCAGCTGCATATTCCCCGTGTGGATCAATAACGATTATTCGTGGACAAGAATTGGCGTGTTCTGCAAATTTTGCTTCTATTACGGATCGCAATACGGCAGCAACTGCGCTCGATTT
>CALDKP010000371.1 GCA_937898535.1 uncultured Sphingomonadales bacterium
GTAAACAGGAACCATCCAGAAGGAGAAACCATGACCACCGCCGCCTTGGATACGGACACCGCCGCCCTGAACGAGGTCGAGGTCCTCGGCCCGCCGCCCCGCGCCCGCAGCTTCGGCGGCGAAGACTACATCGGCTTCCACACCTTCATGGCCCTCGCACCCGCGTTGAAAATGGCGCGCACCATGCCTGCCGCCCAGGCCGCGCTGCCGGTGGCGGTGCACAGGCTCTTGGGGAAGGCTCCGATGTAGGACAGGGCGCACTGTATGGTGCAGCGGCTCCACTGGCACTTGTCGGCGGTGCCAAGGGTTTGCAGGGCGTCCTGAAAATCTCACGACAGGCAACGCGTCGATTTTCCCCGAGCATCACCAAAGCCATTCAGGAAGTCGTTAAGGAATCTCCCGATGCGCTCGCGGCACGTCACGCGCAAATCTCCGGACAGGTTGGGGAAAATGTGCCGTTGATTGCAGCGCTCAATGATCAGGATTTTGACGCGGTTTCCAAGCGCCTTCTGAAAACGTCGCCGGATGCCGTGCGCGTAGCCAAGGGGCACGTCGGGAAATACATTCGCGGCTTCATGGATCGCATGCTGCAACACGTAAATAACGCAGGCAAGCTCGGTGACGCACAAAATACGAGCATTGGGGAATTGGCGCAGCTTCGCTCTGATACCGCCGATGATATCATGCGTCCGATTGCCAATCAGCAAATCGATCTCACGCAATTGCCACTGGATGATCTCGAACGGCAGATGACGCGTCAGATTGGTGGGCGAATTGCCGGACTGGCTCCAAAAATCAATGAGGCACTCAAGGATCTTCATCCGGATGATCTCGCGGGGATGGGGCTCGATGCGTCGGACATTGCGAACGCTCGCAAGCTCATGACTGATTGGGGCATGGGCAAGCCTGTGACGGCCACGGTCAAGGAAATGGACAGTCTGCGCCGGGCACTCAATGCAGCCGGTGGATCTTCGCAGGCGAGCAACCCGGCCAACGCAATGGCTTTCCGCAATGCCGCCAAGACGATTGCTGATTTTGTATCGAAGGAAACAGGCGGTGTATATGGGCAGATGGTCGATACCTATGCAGCCCATTCTCGCATGATGGAAGGCTTTGAGACAGCAGCGGCCGGAAAGCGCCTGACAGACATTGCAGATGACAATCTGCGCAACAATCTGCGCACCGCAGAAGGCCGCGTAGGAATGAAGGCTGGCGAGCTTTTCCGGCAGCGTGAAGCTGTCACCGGCAGGCCCTCACAGGCAATTGCCACGGCCAAGGATTTCGCGGCTCAAGGCAGGCTGACACGTCCTGCAAGTCTCGATCCTGGGGCAGCACAGCCCGGCACCGTTACCGAAAATCTCGGGGATCAGGCAGCGGCCGGATTGGCTGACGCGTCACAGGGTGAAACCCAAGTGCTTGGGCGCATGCTCGATACCGAGAAATTGCAGGCACTTACCAAGAATGAAGATGGCGCGCTGTCACCGGAAGAAATCGCTTATGGTGCCATGCTCTCGGGCTCAATGGCGATGACAAAAGCACGCTTTGCGATCAACGTCATCGGTAAGGCTATCGACGGATCCAAGAAATTTTCCCCAAAGGTGGCGGAAAATCTCGCAGACATGCTTTATTCTGGCGACAGTGCATTGACCCAAAAGGCCATGAATGCACTGCGCAAGGTCGGATATACTGATCAGGCGATTTCTAAAATGATGTCAAATGCGCTCGCAATTGGTATTGCAGGCGGTGGCGAAGGTGCGCCGGATCAACCCATAGATGAAAGCGTGGATCTCGGCACAGCCCCGAGCGTTGAAGGCGATATTGGTGATCAGGCAGGGAGCCCGGTCTATATGGCTGTTGATAATCCTCCGGGATTGGTTGAGCCGGGCAACATTGATTTGAATTCCCGGCCGACTGTGCAAAATCCGGACGGATCGATTTCTACTGTGCGCTCGATCACCGTTGGCTTCGACGACGGCTATTATCTCCTGCCAACCGTCATTGGCGACCGTGTGGTTTCCAATGATGAAGCAATTGCGCATTTCCGACAGACACACGAGCACCTTGGAAAATTCGCATCGCAGGAAGATGCCGACAATTATGCGCAGCAGCTTCACGAGCAGCAAGGCGATCAGTATGGCGGCGGAAATAGCCCTTATTCAGCGCAGCTACAGGATATCTATGATAACGAGAACCCCGAGCTTCTGGATTTGGTTGACCGCGTGGAGCAGCAAGAGAGTGGCGGCGATCAGTCGGCGGTTTCCTCGGCCGGTGCTGTTGGAGTAATGCAAGTCATGCCAGATACCGCTCCGGAGGCGGCAAAACTGGCGGGTGTCAAGTGGGATCCGCAAGCGTATCGCACCGACGCAAACTATAACCGGCTGCTTGGCATCGCCTATTTGTCGGAAATGCTTCGTCGCTATGATGGAGACGTGGAAAAGGCCCTTGCGGCATATAGTGCCGGGCCAGGAAGCGTTGAAAATGCATTGGCGACAAATGGGGATAATTGGCTCGCTGCACTCCCCGGAGAAACGCAGGATTATGTTGCGAGGATTTCGTGATGACTAATGACAACCCAGAAATTATGCGTATGATTGGCGACATGAAAGGCGAATTCGGTGAATTACGCGGACAAATGCGCGAATTAATGCATAATATGAACAATCTTACGAACAAGATTGATTCATTGTCTAGTCGTGCGGACCAAAATCATGCGCTTCCCGACGAAATCTCTAAACTTAAAGAACGCGTTGCGTTACTTGAAATTGCACAGCAAAAGCGCGACGGTGCAATGTCGTTCGGTGCACTGTTTCTGAAATCGCCGGTCCTTGCATGGGCCGTGGCCGCAATGATTGTGATTTACGCGAAACTCAAAGGAACCGGGTATGTCCAGTGATCAAAGGCAGCTTGACCTCGCGGCGCGACAAATGGGCTTCCCCGATTATGCGACATGGCAAGCATATCACGCCAAGTATCAGGCACAGGGTAACAAAAAAGGTGTGGTGGCTGCACCGAAAAAGAATTTCCTGCAAGGATTGCTAGAGCAAATCCCGTGGCATCCATCATATCTTTTCAAGCATGTGAACGACGGCTACGATAAAGCGATGGGGAACCCGCCGCAATGATGACAGATAAAGAGATTTTCGATGCCATCCGTGAGCGCCGGGGCAAGCCTTTGGCG
>CALDKP010000372.1 GCA_937898535.1 uncultured Sphingomonadales bacterium
CACCAAAATAGTGCACTTGTCGTGGCAGACGCACCACAAACAACGCACCGATTTGGTGCGCCGCCTTAATCGGCTGACAACCGACGATAAACTGTCCAGCGCTGCAAAGGCAATCCTGCCCGTTGCGCGGCTTCCTGTAAATCCCTGACTCCGTGGTCAATCATTTCCGGTGCCGTGTCGAGTCCGGCGGTGGGTGGCAGCATCACCTATACGGTGGTGGCGAGCATCTCGCCGACCGCCACGGGTAATCTGACCTCGACGGCGACGGTGACGCTCACCCTGGCCAAGGATTCGACGCCGACGCTGGTCGTGGTGCAGAACGGCGACGGCGCGGTCGACGAAGCGCCCTATCTGCTGTCGTCGCGACCCTGCCGGGCCCCTGTGCAGAGTTTTGGCCTTGAGCGCACGCCGCTGGAGGCCAACATCCTGTTCGGCGTCGCGGCGTTGCTCGCCATCGTCACCTCCTGCTGCGGCTTCTGCGGCATCGGCGCCGGCGCCGCCCTCCAGACCCGCCTCCGCCGCGCCATCCGGGCAACCGAGGCGGACCCCGCCTTCGCGGACTTCAAGGACAATCTCGCGCCGCTTCATCTCCATGTGCCGGAACCCAAGTTCCGCCCGGGCGATAAAGCCGATTTTAGCGACATCATTGTGCCTGAAGTGGATGCCATTACGCGTCCAGATGAGCACGCCAGTCCAGCTGACATACATGCGCTCGCTTATGGCCTTGTCCGCGTCTTGGGAGACGACAATCAAGCCGTTGGCAGTTGGAACCCCGGGCTCGATGCAGATACGCTGCGTAACATGCTGCGCAAGATGTTGTTATTGCGGGCCTTTGATGACCGCATGTTCCGGGCGCAGCGGCAGGGCAAAACCAGTTTCTATATGAAGTCCTTTGGTGAGGAAGCGACGTCGGTTGCAACCACGATGGCGCTGCATTCGGATGACATGTGTTTTCCAAGCTATCGCCAGCAAGGCATTCTGATTACGCGAGATTATCCTCTGGTTGATATGATGAACCAGATTTATTCCAACAGTGGCGATCGTCTGAAGGGGCGCCAGCTGCCCATCATGTATTCGGCCAAGGATTACGGGTTTTTCAGTATTTCGGGCAACCTGACAACGCAATATCCGCAGGCGGTGGGTTGGGCGATGGCATCCGCGTCGCGCGCTGATACCCGTATCTCTGCGGTGTGGTGTGGTGATGGGTCGACCGCAGAAGGTGACTTTCACAGCGCGCTGACATTTGCCGCCGTATATAATGCGCCGGTTATCTTTCAGGTGGTGAACAACCAGTGGGCGATTTCGTCATTCTCCGGTTTTGCAGGCAGTGAACGGACAACGTTCGCTGCGCGTGCGATTGGCTATGGCATCGCCGGTCTGCGCGTTGACGGCAATGATGCGCTGGCCGTTTTTGCCGCCATGCAATGGGCGGCCAACCGCGCGCGGACGAACGGTGGGCCAACCTTGATCGAATATTTCACCTATCGCGGCGAAGGGCATTCGACGTCGGATGACCCCGGCGCTTATCGTGCGGCGGAGGAATATGCGTTGTGGCCGCTTGGCGACCCTGTGACGCGCCTTAAGGATCATTTGATATCGATTGGCGCATGGAGTGACGAACAGCATGAGGCGCTCATTCTGGAGCTGTCAAGCGCCGTAAAGGCGTCCCAGAAAGAGGCGGAGCAGAATGGGATTCTAGGCCACGGCCTGCATCACCCAATGGAAACCATGTTCGAAGATGTGTTCGAGGAAATGCCATGGCATTTGAAAGAGCAATGCGAACAGATGTTGGAAGAACAGCGCGACAAATTTGGCCCTGAATGGGAGGCGCGCTGATGTCTGAACCCGCGACCAAAACGATGAACATGATTGAGGCGATCAACAGCGCGTTGGACGTGATGCTGGCGAAAGACCCCGAGGTTGTCATCATGGGGGAAGACGTTGGCTATTTCGGCGGCGTGTTCCGCGCGACTGCGGGGCTTCAGAAAAAGCATGGAAAAACCCGCGTTTTTGATACGCCCATCAGCGAGTGCGGGATCATCGGCGTTGGCGTTGGCATGGCGGCTTATGGCCTGCGTCCGGTGCCCGAGATTCAGTTTGCCGATTATATCTACCCCGGTCTCGACCAGTTGGTCAGCGAGGCCGCGCGCATGCGCTATCGTTCCGCCAATGACTTTATTTGTCCCATGACCGTGCGTTCGCCCTTTGGCGGCGGCATATTCGGCGGTCAGACGCATAGCCAAAGCCCCGAAAGCCTGTTCACGCATGTCTGCGGGATCAAGACGGTTATTCCCGCGACACCTTATGATGCCAAGGGTTTGCTGATAGCGGCCATCGAGGACAATGACCCGGTCGTGTTTTTTGAGCCCAAGCGGATCTATAATGGCCCGTTCAGCGGCTATTATGACCGTCCGGTCGAACCATGGTCCAAACATGACGGCAGCGCCGTTCCAGAAGGCTATTATCGCATAGATTTAGGCAAGGCGGCAGTTGTGCGGGAAGGGGAGGCTGTCACGGTCCTGACCTACGGCACGATGGTGCATGTTGTGAAAGCTGTCGTCGCCGAGCATGGCATTGACGCCGAAATCATCGACCTGCGGACATTATTGCCACTGGACATTGAAACCATTGAGGCATCAGTCAAGAAAACAGGGCGCTGTATGGTTGTGCATGAAGCGACCCGTACCAGCGGCTTTGGCGCTGAATTGGCTGCGCAGGTGCAGGAGCGGTGCTTCTATCATCTCGAGGCGCCAATAGAGCGCGTGACAGGATTTGATACGCCATATCCACACAGCCTCGAATGGGCATATTTCCCCGGCCCAGTGCGGCTCGCCCGCGCATTTGACAAGATCATGAAGGACTGACTTTATGCCCATATTCACATTCAACTTGCCCGATATTGGTGAAGGCATAGCCGAGGCTGAAATCGTTGCATGGCACGTCAAAGTTGGCGACAGCATTTCTGAAGACCAGCCGCTGGCGGACATGATGACGGACAAAGCGACCGTCGAAATGGAAAGCCCGGTGGCGGGGATCGTGACCAAGGTGGCTGGTGAGGCGGGCGATGTCATCGCCATCGGATCTATGCTCGTGGAGATTGAAACCGCGACTGACGTCAGTCAGGGGGAAAGCACGGTGCACGTAGAAGCGGTTGCGGCGGTCGAGGACGAACTGCCACATGCGCCTGAACCAGTTGCTACTGAACCAGCTATTGTCCACGAAAAGGCTACATCTGCACCAGTTCCGTCGCCTAGCATAAGCGCCGACCATAAAATTACAGATCGGAAGAGCACACGTCTGAACTCCAG
>CALDKP010000373.1 GCA_937898535.1 uncultured Sphingomonadales bacterium
TCTGCCGAGGTTGACCTTTGCCGTGCGAATTTGGCGCATGGCCGCGCGCGCGCTTTGGTGGTGAATGCAGGGAACAGCAACGCCTTTACCGGACAGCGCGGTAAGGATGCAGTGGATGCAATTACCGCGCAAGTTGCAGGCCATTTAAACTGCGATGCTTCGGAAATTTTCGTTTCGTCTACGGGTGTGATTGGCGTTCCCCTGCCCATCGACAAAGCGCAGGCCGGATTGACCGCAGTATTTGATGCAGCACCGTGCAGCTGGGAAGACGTTACACATACGATCGGAACCACCGACACCTTCGCCAAAGGCGCAACTGCGAGTGCCATGGTCGATGGCCGCAAAGTCCAGCTCGTGGGCATTATCAAGGGTTCAGGCATGATCGCCCCGGACATGGCAACGATGCTTGGCTATATTTTCACCGACGCCGCCGTGGACGCCGCTTTCCTTCAGCAGATGTTATCCGCTTCAAACAAAACCAGTTTCAGCTGTATCACCGTCGATAGCGACACATCGACCAGCGATACTGTGTTGGCATTTGCAACAGGTAAAGCAGGCAATACACCGCTTACGTCCTATGACGATGCTGGCGCGGACGCGTTTGCGGCGGCGCTTAACGACATCTGCCGTCAGCTCGCGCATCTCGTTGTCCGCGATGGCGAAGGCGCGCAGAAGTTTATCGAAATCAATGTGTCCGGCGCTGCGAACGATGACAGCGCGCGGCGGATCGGGTTGGCGATTGCCAATTCACCGTTGGTCAAAACCGCGATTGCAGGCGAAGATGCCAATTGGGGCCGCGTCGTTATGGCCGTTGGCAAAGCGGGAGAGCCTGCGAACCGCGACAGCCTATCCATCAGTTTCGGGGCAACGCAAGTTGCGCACAATGGCCTAGCGGTCGCCGGATATGACGAAGCGCCGGTGGCGCAACATCTTAAGCAGAATGAAATTCAAATCGGCGTTGATTTGGGTATCGGGGCCGGGCGTGCGACGGTCTGGACCTGCGACCTAACCCACGGCTACATCAGCATCAACGCCGATTATCGCAGTTAAAGCGCGGCTTCCAACCAGCTTTTCAGCTGAGCCTTTGGCGCAGCACCGACTTTCGTGTCCGCAATTTCGCCGCCTTTGAACAGGATCATCGTTGGGATGCCGCGCACGCCATATTTTGCTGGCGTATCGGGATGATCGTCGATGTTCAGCTTCACAATCTCGACCTGCCCAGCCAGCTCTTCGCTGATTTCTTCAAGGCTTGGGCCAATCATTTTGCATGGGCCACACCATTCGGCCCAAAAATCGACCAATACGGGTTTGCCCGATGCCAGTACTTCTGATGCGAAATCATTATCGCCTACGGATTTGGTAGCCATGTTTGTCTCCTTTGTTGCCACCCATGTATGCCCACTGCCAAATGCTGACAAGGACCAAGGCAGATAGTTTTTGTTCTGCCATCAAGAGGCTGGATAATAAGGCGCCAATATTTCGTCCGAAAGCGTGATAAACCGGGGTGCGTGCGTGAACAGCAAAGCGACCTCAATCTTGCAATCCGGGAAAATCGTCTGCAGCGCCGCGCGATAATGGGCCATTTGGCGCAAATGCGGAAGGGGGACGCTATGTGCATCGCGGGGAATGCTCCGCCCGGTTTTGAAATCGACCGCGCGCACCAATCCCGGTTCGACGAGCAACCGGTCAATGCGGCCATTGATCACGGTTTCGCCCACAACAGCCACCAGCGGAACCTCGGCGCGCGCCAGCGGGCCGAATAACGGCGCACAGACCGGATCGCTTACAACCGCGTTCACTTCAGCTAATAACTGGCCGGTGTCGATATCCTCGTTTCGAGCCTGGACCGCCAACCATTGCTCCGCCGTTTTGAACGACTCGCTATCCGTGATGCGTTCAAACAAAGCGTGGATAAGCTTGCCGCGGTTGGCGGCTTTGCGCATCGCTGCGTTTGCAGGGGTGTCGCCATAATCATCATCGTCAAGCCGCGATGGCACCAACGGACGCGGTGGGCGCTGCTCCATAGGCGCTGGCGCGAATAGCCAATCAGGGCTGGCTGGCGAAGGGACTACCGCCGACTGCTTTTTCGCAGAAGTCACCGGCGCCACCATCGACGCGCCTTCCGCGCCCACATGGCGCATCACCCTGCCCCAGCGCGGATCGTATTCCCAATTGCAGCCAAGCGCCGTCATGCCTTTTTCAATCAGCATGCCGACCAGGCCAATCACGCCAATGGCGATGAGGATGTGTTCCATGTTGAGGTTGTTCCACTCGTCCCACAGCCAGAAGCCAATGCCGGTGCCGCCGGTGAGCATCTCGCTCGCAACAATCGCGAGCCAGGCAATGCCGAGTGAGAGCTTGGCGCCCGTGAGCACATAGGGAATCGAGGCCGGCAGCAGGATGTGAGTGAAGACTTTCCACTCCGGCAGACGCAGCACGCGTGCGACGTTCAAGTAGTCCTGCGGCAT
>CALDKP010000374.1 GCA_937898535.1 uncultured Sphingomonadales bacterium
CGGGATGCTGATGGTCGGCAGGCCCAGATAGTTGAAGGGGCGCGTATTGGCCGAAAGCGCCATGAAGCGGTCCCAGTTTTCCGGATCGGCATCGATATCCGTCTCGGCCCGCGTCGGCACGCGGCTGCGCAGCGTCGGCGTCGCCACGATGGAGTCACGGATCCGCGCGTACGCCGCGCGGATATGTTCAAGGGTCAGTTGGTCAGACATAGAAAGCGGCCCTAACGTATCTGGCGTTAAGTGAAAACAAACATTAAGACCCACCTATGACTAGAATAGCTTTTATCGGACTGGGCGTCATGGGCGGCCCAATGGCGCGGCATCTTAAACAGGCAGGACATGAGCTGACGGTGTACAACCGTTCGCGCGCCAAGGCCGAAAACTGGGTTGCAACTTATGGCGGAACGCTGGCGCTGTCGCCTGCGGATGCCGCCAAGGATGCAGAGGTCGTCATCAGTTGCGTCGGCACCGACGATGACTTGGCTGGCGTTACGCTTGGCCGCGACGGTGCGTTTGCCGCGATGGCGAAGGGTAGCCTGTATATCGACCATACGACCGTCTCCGCACGGATAGCCCGCCAGCTTGGCGTAGAGGCCAAGTCACGCGGTCTGTTGGTCGTCGATGCGCCAGTGACCGGCGGACAGGCCGGCGCCGAAAATGGAACCTTGTCCATCATGTGCGGCGGCAGCGAAGCAGCGGTTGAGGCGGCGCGGCCGATCATGGCGCCTTATGCCAAGCGCGTTGTCCATGTGGGCGGCCCTGGCACGGGTCAGATCACCAAAATGTGCAACCAAATCGCCTTTGCGGGTATTATCCAGTCGCTGTCCGAAGCCATGCGTTTCGCGCAATCGGCGGAGCTCGACGTTGAAAAAGTCTATGAGGCGATTTCTGGCGGCGCGGCGCAAAGCTGGCAGATGGACAATCGCTGGGCCACGATGGCTGAGGACAAGTTCGACTTTGGCTTCGCCGTTGACTGGATGCGCAAAGATTTGGGCCTCGCGTTCGAAGAGGCGCGTGCTGTTGGCGCGACCTTGCCAATTACCGCGATCATCGATCAATTTTATGCCGATGTGCAGCATATGGGCGGCGGCCGTCTGGACACCAGTGCGATTGTGAAAAGGCTGCCCAAAGGATGAGGGCGTTTTTCGCGTTAGCCCTGCTCGCGCTTGCCACACCTGCATGTGCCGACGGACTGGTCGAGAATGTAAATGGCATCACGCTTGATCAGGACGGCAAGGTCATCCGGTTCAACGCAATGCTGGTGGGCACGGATGGCAAAGTCACGGAGCTGCTGACCAAGAAAGACAGACTTCCCAAGCAACTCGATTTCCGCCTTGATGGACGCGGCGCAACCATGTTGCCCGGACTGATTGACGCGCACGGCCATGTCATGGGCCTTGGCTTTCAATTGCTGACGCTCGATTTGTCCGCAACCAATAGCCTTGCCGAAGCGCAAGCCGCGATACAGGCCTATGCGGCGAAATATCCCGAACGCCGCTGGATTATCGGCCGAGGCTGGAATCAGGAAAAATGGGGCCTTGGCCGTTTCCCGACCGCACAGGATTTGGACGCAGCCGTCGGCGATCGGCCTGTATGGCTCGAGCGCGTCGACGGGCATGCCGGATGGGCCAACAGCAAAGCCATGGAAATCGCGGGCGTCACCGCTGCATCAAAGTCACCACCGGGCGGGCGCATTGAACTGGCCGGCGGAAAACCGAGCGGTATCTTTGTTGACTCCGCCGCCGATCTGGTTGGCAAATTCGTGCCCGCACCAAAGCCGCTGGAACGCGACATTGCCTTGGGCGAAGCGCAAAAGAAACTGCACAGTCTGGGTATCACATCGATTGCCGACATGGGCACGTCGATGGACGATTGGCAAAGCTATCGCCGCGCGGGCGACGCCGGATGGCTGACCGTCCGCATATTTGCCTATGCCGGCGGCATTGACAATATGGTCGCCATTGCGGGCCCTGCGCCAAGCCCGTGGTTGTATAACGACAAGCTACGCCTTGGCGGCGTGAAGCTGTATCTTGATGGCGCCTTGGGCAGTCGGGGTGCGTGGTTGAAGAAACCGTATGCCGACGCGCCGGGACAGATTGGCCTTCAGTTTTTGGCCAGCGCCGAAATCCGCAACCTGATGGTGCGGGCGTCGATGGACGGGTTTCAGACCGCGGTGCACGCGATCGGCGATGCGGCGAATGCCGAAGTTATCGGCGCGATCCAGGAACTGTCCGAAACATATAAAGGCGATATGCGCTGGCGGATTGAACATGTGCAAATTGTCGACCCCGCTGACCTGCAAAAGCTGGGTAAGCATGGCATCATTTCGTCCATGCAGCCGGTGCACCAGACATCCGACCGGTTGATGGCCGAAGCACGGTTGGGCCAAGAGCGGCTTAAGGGCGCTTATGCGTGGCAGTCCATCGCGCGCGCTGGCGGCAAGCTGGCGTTCGGTTCGGACGTACCTGTTGAGTCCGCAGATCCCTTCGCTGGATTGGCAGCGGCCATGACGCGTGAAGATGCCGAAGGCCAACCCTTTGGCGGATGGCGCCCCGAAGATCGCGTGTCGCGCGAACAGGCGCTGGCCGGCTTCACCACCGGCGCTGCTTACGCGGCCTTTGCAGAAGGCAAATTTGGTTCGTTAATCCCTGGGCATTATGCCGACTTCATATTGATTGATGTCGACCCATTGCTTGCAAGCCCGCGCGAACTGCGTAATGCCATAGTTAAAGAAACATGGGTCGGCGGTCGGCCCGTATATAAAAATGCTGCAGCAAATGCTGCGGACAAAAACACCAATGGAGAGACAAGATAATGCGTGCATGGACCTTAGCGAGCCGCCCTGCCGGGCTTCCCAATGACAGCAACTTTGCAATGATAGAAACGCCCGATGCGCCATTGGGCGCGGACGAGTTCCGCGTTGCGAACAGCTGGTTGTCCGTTGACCCCTATATGCGCGGCCGCATGAACGATGCGAAAAGCTATGCCGATCCATTCATGCTTGGCGAACCCATGACGGGCGGCGCTGTGGGCGTTGTAACCGAAAGCAACAATGCCGATTTTCCGGTAGGTGCGAAGGTTCTCCATATGGCAGGCTGGCGCGACAGCGCCGTATTCGGCGGCGACAAGACGCCACCTGCTGGCATGCCGCCGGTTAAACTGCCCGATCTGGGCGTTCCAGACCAGCATTGGCTCAGCATCATCGGCATGCCCGGTGGCACCGCATGGTTCGGCTTGCTCAAGGTTGCCGAAGCAAAGGCTGGCGAAGTCATTTTCGTATCTGCTGCCGCTGGCGCGGTTGGTTCGACCGTTACGCAAATTGCCAAAGCCAAGGGCATGAAAGTCATTGGTTCAGCCGGTGGCGCAGAAAAATGTGCGTGGGTCAAAGAACTCGGCGCCGATGCCGTTATCGACTATAAATCAGGTAAGGTGCTGCCGCAGTTGATGGCCGCGCTGAAAGATATGGGCGAAAGCGGCATTGATGTCTATTTTGACAATGTCGGTGGCGAACATTTTGATGCGGCGCTTGCCACATCAAATGAATGGGCCCGCTTTGCGATTTGCGGCATGATTGACGTATATAACGACTTCAAAGCCCAACCGATGCAATATCTTCCGATGATCATCGGCAAGCGCATCATGATTAAGGGCTTCCTCTATCCCGACTTCTACGCACAGGTTCCGGAATTCAACGCCGATATGGCGGGACTAATCCAGTCCGGCGCAGTTAAGGGCCGTGAAACGGTTAAAGACGGTCTGGAGAAAACACCAGAAGCCTTTATCGGTCTGTTCAGCGGCGAAAACACCGGCAAGATGCTTGTAAAACTATAAGCAAATTGCCGCGCAGCATTTTTTGATCTGTTACGGAAGCGTCTGTTCAAGCAAAACAGGCGCTTCCGTGACGTCAAAAATGTCAATGTGGCAATATTGACGCACCCAATTAATTTCAGGAAAACTGCGCTTAACAGCGATGACAGCCGCGCCTCCTTTCGTTAGATTGTGACACATTAATTTCAACATAGGAGAGAAGCATATGTTACTTCGTAGCAAATCCCTCAGCCATGCATTGCGGCTATCAGCAGCTTGCCTTGCGCTTGCCACTCCAAGCCTTGCATTTGCGCAGGAAGCCCCTCAGGCTGACGACACAGCGGAAGAAGAAATCGTTGTAACCGCGCAAGGCCGCAGCCAGCTGCTTTCAGATGTGCCTGTCGCCATTTCCGCAGTTAATGCCGAAACACTCCAAAATAGCGGCGCGAACGACATTCGTCAGCTGAACCAGGTTGCACCATCGTTGCTCGTCTCTTCGACGGGTTCGGAAGCCAACGGCTCGGCCCGTATTCGCGGTATCGGTACGGTTGGTGACAATCCCGGCCTTGAAAGCTCGGTCCCTGTGTTCATCGACGGCGTATACCGTTCGCGTTCGGGCATTGGCCTGAACGAGCTCGGCGAGATCGACCGGGTTGAAGTGCAGCGTGGACCTCAAGGCACATTGGGCGGACGTAACTCGTCGGCGGGCCTCATCAGCATCTATTCAAAAAAGCCAAGCTTCACCTTTGGTGGCAGCGGGGAGCTGACCTACGGCAATTATGACTTCATGCGCGCTGCAACCAGCGTCACTGGCCCGATTTCGGATCAGCTCGCGTTCCGCGTCGATGGCGTTTACGTAAAACGTGACGGTTTCTACCGCGACGACCAAAATGGCCGTGACGTCAACAATCGTGACCGCTACTTCCTGCGTGGCCAGCTGTTGTTCCAACCAACCGATGCGCTGTCGGTCCGGCTGATTGCAGACTACACCTCGCGTAAGGAAGAGTGCTGTGCAGCAACCTATGTCGACCGGTCCGTCAATCAATTCATTGGCGACCTGAACAACCCAAGCACGACCGGCGTGGCTTCAACAGCGACATCCAACAACATCATCAACGTATTGCGTGACCTTGGCCAGCCATTGGCTGCGTTCAACCAAGGTTATGGCCGTAATATCTCGGTCAGCGCAAACCGCGTCTTTACCGGCGAAACCAAGGATTATGGCTTCTCCGGCCAAATCGATTATGATTTCGGCGGCGCGACTTTGACGTCGATTACGGCCTATCGCCAGTATCGGTCCGGTCAGGCGTCAGACACCGATTATGGTGAAGTCGACATTCTGTATCGTGCGCCAAGCGACGATGCCTATCGTCAGTTCCACACCTTCACGCAGGAACTCCGCCTGCAGGGTGAAGCGTTCGGCGGAAAACTGGATTGGCTCGTCGGCGGATTTTTCTCGAACGAGAAGTTGACCGTCCGGGACAATCTGCGTTTCGGCAACCAATATGGCCGCTTTGCAACATGCCGCATCATTTCAGGTGGCGGTTTGGCCGGGCTATATTCGCCCACCAGCCCGTCATGCGTAATCCCTGGCGTCGGCACCGCAACCATCGGTGGCGCTTCGGGTCTATCGGGTCCGGATATTCTGGCGGCCTTCACGCGGCTTGATACCCTCAATGATCTGGGTACCACCAACGACCGTTATTTCCAGAACGGCACGAACTTCGCGGCGTTCACGCACAACATCTTGCACATCACCGATGCGCTCGATCTGACGCTTGGCCTTCGCTACACAAGCGACAAGAAGAAGTTCAACGCCACCTTCGGCAATGACAACACAGCGTGTACAACGATCCAAGGCCTTGTAACCGACGACTTGGTTAACCCGCTCACCACTGCAACTGCGCGTGCACTTGCGGGCTCGTTGATTGGTCTGGCATGTCAGGGCAACTCGACAGCGGAGTTGAACGGCGTATCTATCAACGACAAGCGTAGTGAAGATGAATTCACCGGCACCGCAATCCTGTCGTGGAAAGCAACCGACGACCTGTTGGTCTACAGCAGCTTCGCCCGTGGCTATAAGGCGGGTGGTTTCAACCTTGACCGTTCAGCGCTGAAGTCACCAATCGGCACATTTGCAGCATCCGGCGGCGCGCAGGCGTTGACTGGCAGATTGCAATTCGACCCCGAACTGGTCGACAGCTATGAAATCGGTGCAAAATTCTCAAATGGCCCACTCGGCCTGAGCGTTTCTGCATTCCGTTCGGACTTCAGCAATTTCCAGCTGAATACGTTCAACGGCACCGTGTTCCTTGTACAGTCGATCAACGGATGCGGCACGGATTTGGGCGGTGCCGACCGTGACCAGAGCTTGTCATCAGCAGGTTCCAACTTCAACGCAGCAGCGGCAACAACCGGTGCCTGTGCGGCAAGCGACGTGGGCTACGGCGTGCGCGCAGAAGGTGTCGAGCTGGAAGCATCCTTGGTGCCAGCACGCAACTTCCGCGTGGCGGCAGGTCTGACTTATGCAAACACCAGCTATCGTGAAAATCTGGTCGGTAGCAAAACCGGCGCACCACTTGACCCCGCATTGCGTAAGCTGCCAGGTGACAACCTGTCCAACGCACCGGAGCTGGTTGCGACTTCAAGCGTCACTTGGACGCCTGACATTGGCAGCAATGGTATGAGTGGCCTGGTGTATATCGACGGCCGTATGACCAGCGATTACAACACCGGATCTGACCTGTTTCCGCAGAAAGAACAGAACGGTTTCGCCGTATTCAACGCGCGTATCGGTCTTCGCGGTCCTGATGAAGCCTGGGGCCTTGAGCTTTGGGGTCAGAACATTTTCAATCAGGATTATGCGCAGGTCGCGTTCAACTCGCCATTCCAGGCCGGTGCAACGTCGGCGCCATTTGTTGATGGGCAATATCCCGGTGGTCGCCAGCTGATGTCGCACTTCCTTGCCGAACCACGGACATATGGCATCACATTGCGCGGCAAGTTCTAAGAACGTCACGAACCTAAACGAAAAAGGGCCTGCAGCGATGCGGGCCCTTTTTTATTGGGTGGTGATCGGGAGTGACGTTAGACCAATCGTCACCCTGAACTCGTTTCAGGGCGACGGGATTAGCAAAAACGGCTTTTACGACGTCCCAAACCCAACGCCCAGAAAGCCGGGCATTGGACCGTTCCATCCATCATCGCCCGCTGGCGCCGCGTTTGGCTTGTCTGTTGGCTTAGCTTCAACCATCGGCGCTGCCTTTTCACGGGCGGGCTTAGCCGCAGCTTTTTCGCGTGCAGGCTTCGGTTCCACTGGTGCGACTGCTTCTGCGGGTGCGGCCTTGGCTTTTGGCTCCGCTGGCTTGCGGCCGCGCTTTGCGGGCGCGCGCTCTTCGCTATCACCCGATGCTGCTTCGACCTTGCCAAGACGCTCGATCTTGGTGCCAATCAGCTTTTCGATGTTTTCAATGGCTTCTTCATCGGCCTTGGTGACAAATGTAAATGCCTTGCCCTTGGCACCGGCGCGGCCCGTACGGCCAATGCGGTGGACGTAATCATCGGGGTGCCATGGCGCGTCAAAGTTGAACACATGGCTGACGCCCTTAACGTCAAGACCGCGTGCGGCCACGTCGGATGCAACGAGCAGATTGATGTCGCCGTTTTTGAACGCTTCCAATTGCTTCTGGCGTGACGCCTGATCAATGTCGCCGTGAATTTCGCCCGAACGCATACCGTGGCGCTGCAGGCTGGTGTTCAATTCGCGCACCGTGGTTTTGCGGTTGCAGAAGATAATCGCGTTGGACACATCTTCGGTGCGCAAAAGATCGCGCAACACATCGCGCTTTTTCATGGGTGATACGTTCACCAAAAACTGCTCGATGTTGACATTGGCGGTCGCTGGACGCGCGACTTCGATATATTTCGGGTTCGATAGAAACTTGTCGGCCAGCTTCTTAATCGGCGGCGGCATCGTTGCCGAAAACAGCAATGTCTGACGCGTCGCCGGCAGCTTGGTGCAAATATGTTCGATGTCAGGAATGAAGCCCATATCCAACATACGGTCCGCTTCGTCGATGACGAGCATTTCGCAGCCCGTCAGCAATATCTTCCCGCGTTCGAACAAATCCATCAGCCGCCCGGGTGTCGCGATCAAAACGTCGACGCCCTTTTCAAGCGCTTTCACTTGGTCGCCCATTTGAACGCCGCCGATAAGCAGCGCCATCGATAGCTTGTGGTATTTGCCGTATTTTTCGAAATTCTCCGCAACCTGCGCCGCAAGTTCGCGCGTCGGTTCGAGAATGAGGCTGCGCGGCATGCGCGCACGCGCGCGGCCATTCGCAAGCACATCGATCATCGGAAGAACGAAGCTGGCGGTCTTGCCTGTACCCGTCTGTGCGATTGCGATGATGTCACGCATCATCTGGACCTGCGGGATAGCAGCTGCCTGAATTGGGGTTGGCTCGTCATAGCCAGCCTCGCTTAAGGCTCTCAATAGCTCATCAGACAAGCCGATATCGGCAAAACGCATATGTTGTTCCGGAAAAGAAGATGCAGTGCCACCGGTGCCAAAGCCATAGCGACGAGGGTCGCCATTGGTCTCTGCGGGCAGAAATGTCAAGGTAATTGGCCGAATGCGCCCTGCTTTATCGCGGTATCAACAATCGGAATTTATCGATCTCGCATTTTGCCCCGGTGCGGGCATGCAGCAAATCGCGATCCACGCATAATTTGCCGTCATATGACCGCTCCATATAGGCGCCGGCATAAAACTCCCGTGCCAAACAACCGTCACCCAAATAGGCGCGGATAAGAATGCCATCGCGCGTCAAAAGATCGAGCGTGCGGTCAGGTCCAGGACGCGAACCGCCCAGTCTGTCGACCCACAGGCATTTGCCAATTTTCTTTTCTTTATATTTCAGCTTCGCGACCGATTGCCGCTGCGCGCCGACGGCTGCCGGTGCGGATGCCGGGCTTGGTAAACGAATGATGACGCGTTGGTCCACACGCACTTGGTCAAATTCGGTATGCAACCGGAAGAACGGCGCAAACGGATTGTCCGCCATGTCGACGTTAAAGTCGGCCCAAGCCTTTTGCGGCACGGTCGTCAGACCTGCCGCAAGCAGGATTATGGCCAAAATTATGCGCAAGAAACATTCCGGTATGAAGTTGAAGTTCTGCCGACTTTACCCGATAGGGTTGAACGTATCATGAATTAAATGCCCTAAACCTCAGCACACAATGGGAAATGCCGTGCCAGTTGTAAACGCCTTATCCGAACTTCGCGCAATTTTGGGACCCAAGGGCTATTCGGATGATCAGGACCTCATATCCCCATGGCTGACCGATTGGCGTGGCCGATTTACCGGCGCGGCCGCTGCATTGCTTTCACCCGCCACCACCGAAGAAGTTGCCGCGATTGTTGGGATTGCCGCGAAGTATCGGCTGTCACTGGTTCCACAGGGCGGCAATAGCGGAATGGTCGCCGGGGCCACCCCAAATAGCAGCGGCGATCAACTGATCCTTTCGATGCGGCGGATGAACAAGATCACCGCAATTGATACCGATACCGGCCTGATAACCTGTGAAGCGGGCGTTATCTTGCAGAACCTGCATGAAGCAGCGGCGCAGTCCGGACGGCGCTTTCCACTCACGCTTGGCGGCAAGGGATCGGCAACCGTTGGCGGCCTGATTTCAACCAACGCGGGCGGAACGCAAGTGTTGCGGCATGGCACAATGCGTTTGCTCGTTGCTGGCTTGGAGGCTGTTCTGCCCGATGGCTCGATCTATGACGCCATGGCGCCGTTGAAAAAAGACAATCGCGGCTATGATCTGAAACAACTGCTGATTGGCGGTGAAGGCACGATTGGCGTGGTGACCAAGGCCGTGCTGCAAACCGTGCCCGCGCTTATTGACCGCTGCGTCGTGTGGGCGGGCATCGATAGCCCGCAACAGGCATATGAACTTTTGCTGTTTATGCAAAAACATGGGCGCGATCGTTTGGAGGGCTTTGAAATCCTTCCCCATCGCGCACTCAATGCCGTGCTCACGCATATTTCGGGCACACGGCCCCCGCTCGACACTACGCACCGCTGGCATGCACTGATGGAATTTGTGCAGGACGACCCTGCCCAATCCAGCCCCGGAGAACTGGCCATGCATTTGTTGGAGGATGCCATCGGCCAGAATTTGCTCGAAAATGCGACCATCGCGAGCAGCGACGTGCAAGCAGAAGCATTTTGGAAAATTCGCGATTCGATTGCGGAGGCCGAACGCGCCGCCGGCGCGGCGCTGCAACATGATATCAGCGTTCCGGTCGCGGCCATGGCGCGCTTCATTGAGCAAGAATCGCCCCGTATCGAAGCCGATTATCCCGGAACCAAGATCGTTGCGTTCGGACATTTGGGCGATGGCAACATCCATTTCCATGTAAAAGCCCCCGACGGCGTTGATGTAACCAGTTGGTATGCCGGAGATGGCAAAGCGATCACGTCGCATGTCTATGATCGCGTGCGCGCCTATGGCGGTTCATTGTCGGCTGAACATGGCATTGGCCAATCCAAAATTGACGAGTTCGCGCGGCTGACCGAGCCTGCCCGGCTTTCGGCATTGCGGGCCATTAAAAGCGCGTTCGACCCGCTTGGCATTATGAACCCCGGCAAGCTTGTTCCACTTGCGTAAAGGCGGCTGTCCGACTAAAGCGCCGCATTAAATTTCTGCCCAATAACAAGCACTGGAGTTTCACATGGCCACCGCGCCCCAAGCCGCAAACTTGCCACTTCTTTACAAAGACCTCATCCCGCTCAACAGCAACGATCACGTCACGTGGAAATCGCGCCTGTTGGAGAATGCAAAGTTCCTCGAAGGACAGCATGCAATCCCGTTGACGATCGAAGAGTTCGTCCCTGCATCGCGCACCTATCCCATCATTTTTTCCGCAACAGACAATCCTGTTCCGCTGGTCCTGATGGGCATGAACGAAGGTGTTAACACTTTCATGAACGAAGAAGGCTTTTTCGAACGCCCCGTTTACATCCCTGCATATGTCCGCCGCTACCCATTCCTGTTGGCCAAGCTGCGTCCCGACACCGAAGAGCTGTCCTTGTGCTTTGACCCCACATCGGGCGCCGTTGGTGAATTCGAAGAAGGCACGCCCCTGTTCGAAGATGGCAAGCCAAGCGAAAACACACAGGCTATTTTGAAATTCTGTGAAGAATTCGAAAATGCCGGTTCGCAAACGCATGCTTTTGTTGAAGAGCTGCAAAAGCTTGACCTGTTGATCGACGGCGAAGTGTCGATCCAACAAGAAGGTCAGGAACAGCCATTCATCTACCGTGGCTTCAAAATGATCGACGAAGCGAAGGTACGCGAATTGCGTGGCGACACCGTCCGCAAGCTGAACCAGAACGGTATCCTTGCACTCATCCACGCACATCTGTTCTCGTTGCAGCTGATGCGAGAAA